>JANXTD010000855.1 GCA_025352585.1 Fimbriiglobus sp. | reverse complement strand
CGTCGGGCGAGAGGTGGGGGGCAAGCTCAACCGCAAGCGACACCGGCCCGCCCGACGTGGGGGCGTGGGGCCCGAGTGTCGCTCGACGCGGTCGGCCTATTTGCGGTGGCGGATCTTGGCGCGCATGCGGCGCTTCTTGCGGCCCACTTTTCGTCGTCCCGCACCGCGGCGTCGGCCGGCCATGTGTTCGCTCCCGTTGGTGGACTTACTACGCTTCGCAAAACGCCCATCATAACCGCTACCGGGCCGGCAACAAGTGCGCACCCGCGAGTTCCCAGGGCGGCGGGCGATTCGGCCTCGGGGAATGTGGCGGGGCCGCGGAGCGGGTCATTCCCCCGACCCGGAGTCCCCCGCGTTCGCTTCCCCAGCGGGAAGTCTTCCCGGCGTGGCAGGTCACTCGGGGGGCGGTCGTCCGCCGCCCGCCTTCGAGGTGTCGGCGTACGACGCGAAGATCGGGCAGCCGATCTTCCACGGCTTGAACTGGTCCCAATAGTGGCGAATCCGCACGTCGTGGTCGGGCGTTAGCCCGTGCGTCCGGGCGGCCCAGCCGTCGCCGTCGCGGTACGGCACGCTCAACCCGGCGCAACTGTTCCACCCGGAGCCGACGGCGGAGTTGGTGTAGTCGTAGCCGACAGTGCGGAAGTAGCGGAACAGCACCGCCTGGTCGCGGCCGGGGCAGAGGAACGTGCCGGGGTGTTCGCCGGCCTCGCGCGGGGCCAACCGCAGCGGCGCGGCGGCGTTCTGCACGGCGAGAATCGCGTCGAGGTCGTAGAAACGGGGGTCGCCGACGAGTTGCACGCCGGAGTTGAGGAACGCCGAGCGGTGCGTGCGGTCGTCGGACGGCACCCACTGGTGATCGACGCCGATCCACGGCTGGTCGTGCCGTCGCGCCCAGAGTTCCCGCAGGTCGCCCAAGACGTACGTGTCGGCGTCGAGGAACAGGAACGGCTCGGTTTGCGCGGCGAGGTTCGGCAGCTTGAAGCGCAAGTTGAAGTGCGGGTGGCCGACATCGACCGACGTGCCGCGGACGACCTCAACCTCTGCGGCCCGCGCGTGTTCCGGCGCGACGGTCGGCGGGAAGTCTTCAGTCAGCAGCGTGACGTGGGCGGCCCCGGCGTGGATCACCGAGTCGAGGAAGGCGTAGCACATCCGCGCCGCATTCGGCTCCGGGGCGAAGTTCATGATCGACACGACTCTGACACGATCGTCCGCCACGGTAGTGGCCCTCAGGGTGTAAAATCGCGGCCCATCGGGGGCCTCTTGAGGTCATTCTAGGGAAGCACACAGTTCGAAGATAGCGGCGTTGGGGGGCTGAGCGGGTTCAGCGGGGAGCTAATTTTCATTTGGGCGGCTCTGGAAACTAACTCGTCGCGTAATGTTCCTAGAGGAAACTAAGCCACAAGTGCCACAGTAGCCTCAAGAGGAATTGCACTTGCGTCCTGAAGACTTCGATGGGAACTCGCCTGGCCGACTGGTTTTATCGACCTTTGGGGGTTGGACATTCGTCCCGAACCCACTGCCGCCAGGGCTGGTTTACAGCCCGAGTCTCGTAGCGGAACTCAGCCGTGCGAACCTTGCCCTCGGGGAGTTATCCGGCGCGGGGCGGATGTTGCCGAACCCCCACTTGCTGATCCGCCCCTTCCTGAGGCGTGAGGCGGTCTTGTCGAGCCGCATCGAAGGGACAGTGACTCGGCTCGATCAACTCTTACTCTTCGAGACGGCACAGGGCCAGGTCGGCCGGGACGATGATGCTGAAGAAGTCTTGAACTACGTCTTGGCACTCAACCTGGGTTTGGAAGCGATTCGGGGCGGGCAGCCGTTCACACGGGGTCTTCTCCGCGAAGTTCACAAATCGCTGATGCAAGGCGTGCGCGGCAAGGACAAACGACCCGGCGTGTTCCGTGACCAGTCGGTCGCCATTGGCTCGGCGTCCCGGTTCGTGCCGGCGGACCCCCATCAGGTTGCCCCGCTGCTCGACGATTTCTTAACCTTTATGCGGGAAGGGCGGTCGCTGCCGATCGTCGTGCAACTCGCGGTGATGCACTACCACTTCGAGGCGATCCACCCGTTCAACGACGGCAACGGCCGCGTGGGGCGGCTGCTCATTACCCTCATGCTCTGCGAGCGTGGGGCGTTGTCTGAACCCCTCCTTTACCTCTCAGCGTTCTTCGAGGAGCATCGCGAGGAGTATTACGACCACCTGTTAGCGGTGAGTCGGCACGGCCACTGGGAGGCGTGGATCGAGTTCTTCGCCCGCGGGGTCGCGGAGCAGGCCGCCGACGCGGCGCTGCGGACGCGGAAACTGCTCGAACTGGCGCGCGAGTACAAGCGCCTGACGATCCAGGCCGGGCACTCATCAAAAGCGCAACTGCTAATCGACGAACTGTTTTCGTCGCCGTACCTGACGATCAACCGCGCGATGGAAGTGACCAACACGCTCGCCAAAGCCGCCGGGAATATGGTCGAAAAGTTGGTGACGTTGCAAGTCCTCCGGGAAATCACGAATCGACAGCGTAGTCGCATATTCTGCGCGCACGGCATCATCGAGTTGCTCGACAAGCCGCTCACGCCGGGGGAGTAGGGCACGTCCGGCGGTGCATCTCGACGGTCAGGTCGGCGATGCGCTCGCTCAGGGCCTTGACCGCCTCGGTCAGCGTCGTGTTCTGCCGCATCAACTCGTGCATCCGGGCGGCCTCGACGGCGGCTTCCTCCTGGCGGCGGGCCACGACGGTGGCGATGTCCTCGCGGTGCTGGGCGTCGGCGTCGGCGTGGGCCTTGTCGCGGTCGGCCTGCCGGGTCTGCGCCAGCAGGATCATCGGCGCGGCGTACGCGGCTTGCAGGCTGAACGCCAAGTTCA
>JANXTD010000847.1 GCA_025352585.1 Fimbriiglobus sp. | reverse complement strand
AACACACATGTCGCTTGCGGGGGCGCCGCGAGCCCCGTGTCCAGAGTCAGCCGCGAATGTTGAAGTCCTGCCCGCCGCGCGCAGGACGCGTGCGGAACTACGCAACCGCGCAGCCTGAAACCGCGCCGATGGGCCCTCAGTATCCGGGCAGGAGCCAGGGTTGGTGCCAGCCGCCGAACTCTGCAGTGAGGTGTTCGGCAGCCGCCGGCCCCCAGGAACCTGGGGCGTAGGGGCTGGGCTCGGTGGGCAGGTCGAGCAACTCTTTCCGGAGGGCGTCCTCCTCGGCCTCGTTGTCCTGCGGCCACGACTCATCGACATCGCCGAACAGCGCACTGTTTTTCGGCGTCGGCTTGGCCCGCCGCAACTGCTCCGTCAGCCCCGCGTACCGGGCCGGGGCCGTCTCGAACCGCTTCCAGGCCGTCTTCCACGCCGCCTTCGGTTGCGTCCCCAGTTTCTCGGCCCCGACCAGTCCCCCGTCGCGGGCCGGGTCGAAGCCGTAGTCCGCGACGCACCGGCTGCACAGCGTCTCCCACCGCACGGCCTCCCACCGGCCCCGGACGCCGCTCGGGTCGGCGAGCCAGGAGAGCAGGTCGTCCACCGGGTCCTTGCTGACGAGGGTGTCGAAGTAACTGCCGTTGAGTTCGCCGACCGAGGACTTGGACTGGAGGTCCGCGACCGCCACGTCGGCCAGCTCCTCGGCGGCCCGGCGGATCGAGGTGGCCGTGGCCTGGTCCTTCGCGACCGTCAGGTTTAGCCCGCCCTTCTCGGTCTGAAGGAAGGCCGAAACGGTCCAGTCCTTCGCGCTCGCCTGGGACCAGAACAGGCCCCGGTATTGCAGTTCGGCGAGCGGCTTCAACTCCCACGGGCAGTCTTCGGTGGCCCGGAGAGTCGCACGGCTGACGCCGGGCAGGTACAGGATCGGGACGGCAATGGGGCCGACGGCCACCTCGGGAATCTTCCCCGCGAGGACGCACCGCAGCCAGATGGCGGGGCCGGTGCGGGTCGCCGGGTCGTAGGGGCCGAGGGTGAAAAAGTGCGGCACGCCCACACGGAGCCGGCCCGCGAGCCGGGTCCACTCCTGCCTCTCGTCGGGCCACAGGACCGCGGCGGGCCGGGCCACGTCGTCGCGGTTGTAGTCGGCGGCCTTTTGGAGCGAAGCCAGGACCGCGTCGAACACGGTGAGGGGCTGGTTCATGACCCGGTACTCCCCCGGACGTGACCGATCAGCGGGGCGAGGCGAGTCCGCACCTCGTCGAGGTACGCGGCCAGGCCGTTCTCTTTGCCGCGGTCCCGCAACACATCCAGCCGCGTGACTTGCCAGCAAGTACGTTCGCGGTCGTGGTTGCCACCCGACAACTGACGCAAGACCCGCTTCGGGCTGCGTTGGGCGTAGTCGGCCTTGCACGCCGTCAGTTGGTGGCTCTGTTCGTGCGGCTGGAAGCCCAGGGTCTGCCGCTCGGCGTCGAGAGTTGCTTGTTCGGCCTCGCTCTGCGGCTCGAAGCCGGAGATGACCCAGGCTTCACGCTCCACGACGGCCAGCCCGACGACGATCACAAGCCCTTCGTGGTCCTCCCGGCGGGCCTGCTCCAAGCCGTCATGCCGATCCGCCCGGTCGTCCCGGTCGCGGATCAACAACACCGCTTCAAGCTCGGGAACTGTTGCACGCAAGTATCGCAACGCCCGACGAGCCGCTTGGGCGTCGGGCAACGCAGGCTCTCCGGCGAAGAAGCCTTCGGCTTCGATGCCTGCGTCCTCCGCCAGCTTCCGCATTCGCTTCCAGGTCAGCCGCTCGCTGGCCACGTCGATCACCCACTCCCGCTGGTGAATGACGAGGTGCTCGTCCAGCCAATCAATCGCCTCGGTGAGGACGCGGTCCGCCAAGTCCGTCGCGGTGCGGTGGTCGGCGGCGGCCTCGGCGACTACGGCGAAGCGGTGGCTCATTGGGCGGCCACCGCCGGCTCGGCCACCCACTTCTCGCCGAACAGGCTCCACATCTCGCCGGGGTGGAACTCGTCCTTCCACTTGTCGAACTTCGGGTGGTGCGTCAGCGGCTCGCAGGCGGTCGAGCCGTCCTCGCGCAGGTACGTCACCTGGACCTCGTTCGGCTCCATCCGACCGAGCAGGTACGGCGAGTGCGTGGAGCCGACGATTTGAATCTCGGGGTTCGTCGCCTGCACGCCGCGGAGGAGGTCGATCAACTCCCGCTGGGCCTTCGGGTGCAAGGCCCGGTCGAGGTCGTCCAGCAACAGCACGCCGGGCTTGTTGACCCCGTGGATCGCCGTCAGCAGGCCGAGCGTCAGCAGCGTCCCCTCGCTGATCTGAGCGGCCCTCAACCCTTTGCCGTTGACGGTGTCGAAGAGCAGTTCGTTCTGCGGGGTGTGCCGCAGCCGGCGAACCGCTGGGACTATCTGGCGCAGGTCGTCCTGCAACTTCAGCCACAGGTCCGGGTCTTCCAAATTCATGGCTGCCGTTGCCGCGTGCAGCCCTTGGCCGTTGGGGTGCATAGTTCGTGGGTCTGACTGTTGACCCGAAAAGCCTCCGCCGCCGAACCCATTGTGCGTCGGGGCAGCGTTCCGCAATGCGTTCGGGTCAAGCCGTAGCCACACCGGATTTGGCAACATCTCCTGTTGAAATTGCCACGGCTTCCAAACCAGCGGGTTGCCGCCCTCAGCGAACTCCGCTCCCGCCCCCGGCGGAAGATGACCCGTGTTGTGATCGACTTGTTGTTGTGGTGGGCGGGTTCGATACCGTAGGTGCGTTCCGCCCGACT
>JANXTD010000832.1 GCA_025352585.1 Fimbriiglobus sp. | reverse complement strand
CCTGCACCCACGCCTCGGCGGTTAGCCCCGTCTCGACGGTCACGGTCTGGTACGGCATCGTGCCGGTCGCCTTGACCGCGATCGGCTTGGGCAGTTGCAGAACCTTGTCCGGCGTGCCGATGGCCCAGCCCTCGGCGAAAGCGCGCGGCAGCGGGGCGTCGGCGGGGTCGCCGGGCGGCAGGCCGTTCTTGAGCCACGCCAGCAGGTCGGCCTTGTCGGCGACGGTCAGCGTGCGGTCGTTGGCCCACATGCCGGGTCGCGGCGCGGCGTGCCACGGCGGCATCGTCCCCGCCTCGACGACCTTGCGCACCATCGCCCGGTGCGCCGCCAGGTCGGCCAGCGTGTCGAGCGCGAACGGCCCGACGCCGCCGGCCCGGTGGCACTCGACGCAGTTCGCGGCGACGATCCGGCTGACGCGGTCGTGGTACGTCACCGCCGCGAAACTCGTCTCGACGGGCGGCATCAAGTCGAGGGCGCAGCCGGGGGCCGTCATCGCCGGGGTCGCGACCGGCTGGCCGGCCAGGAGCTGCGTGTTCGCGGCGTGGGCGTAGCGCGTGCGCGGGGCGTCGAGCGCGAAGCCGACGCCGTACTGGTCGTCGATCGCGCCGCGGTACACGAGTGTCCGCTTGGCGTCGAGCACGAAGAAGTCGCCGGTGGAGGTCGCCCCCAGCCCGGCGGCGAAAGCGGCGTCGGCGACGTACGCCCCCTTCAGCCCGTGGGCCGCGACCACCTTGGCGATGCTCGCGCCGTCGTCGGTGGCGACCGGGTTGACGTAGACGAAGGCGACCCCCTGCGGCCCGAACTCGCCTTCGAGCTTGGCCAGTGTCGCCAGGTACTTGCGGCTCAGCGGGCAACTCGTGCTGGTCACCGCGACCGCCACCGCCTTCGACGACTTCGCCAGCGCGGCCAGCGACACCGGCTTGCCGCCGACGGCGGTGGCCGTCAAGTCGGGGACGAGCCGGCCGACGCCGGCGGCCTGCGGCGGCACGGCGCGGGGGGCTTCGCGGTCCCCCGCGGCGGCGACGCCGGCGAGCAGCAACAGGCAGGTGAGGGCACGCATCGGCATCGTCTCCAGGGTGCCCAGTGTTACCCCAGGGGGAAGTGACGGGTTTCGACACGGCTAGCCCATCCGAGTCACGCTGTACTGGTCGAGTTTGGAATCGACGCTGAGCAGGACGAGATTGTCGGTCAGCGCCTGGGCGACCAAGAGGCGGTCGAAGGGGTCTTTGTGCCCCGAATAGAACGGCAGATGCGAAACTTGCGCCGCGTGGCGGACTTCGACGGGGAGGATTCCGAACCCGTAGCGGTTGAGACAAACTTCAAAGAAGTCTTCAAACGGAGCGTGGAGTTCGAGTTTACCGATGCTCACTTTGATGGCGATTTCCCAGAACGACGCCGGGCTGATCAGGATTTCGTTCGCCGGGTCGAGGATCAACGCCCGCGAGGTGGGGCTCAACTGCGAGTCGCCAAGGACGTACCAGAGCAGAATGTGCGTGTCCAACAACAACCTCACGGCATGGACTCCGCGAAGTCCTCGAGGTGGTCGTCGTCGTCCGCCACGATCGTCATCATCCCCTTGCCCAGCCCCGGCCCCGGCCGCGGCGTCGCCGCACGGCGGTCGGCGACGATCCGGGCGACGACGCGACCGCCCTCAGTCAGGGCGACCTCGTCACCGGCGTTGAGCCGGCGGACGATCCCCGTCAGGTCGGCCTGGGCCTCTTGCAGTGTAACCGTTGACATGACCATCCTCCGGAGTTGGTTTACGGCTTGCTCATGCCGACGAAGCTGCCGTCGTTGTCGCGGGCGAGCGCCCACAGGAACGCGCCGACCTCGGGCGACTCGAAGAAGAAGCCGACGGCGTTGATCCGCACCCGCGCCCCGCCGGCCGGAGTATTCCACGTCGCCCGCAGCGTCCGCAGGATGTGCTTCGACAGCCGCTCACTGCGCTCGCTGGCGTTCACCGTGCGCTCCTGCTCCGGCGTCAGGCCGGGGCCGCTGGTGGGCAGGCCGTCACTCAGCAGGTACAGCGTGTCGAGGCCGCTCGCCCGCAGGCGGAACGCCAGGTCGAGGGCGTCGTACATGTTGGTGTCGCCGTCCGGGTTGACCTTCAACAGCGCCGCCCGGACTTCGGCCACGGTCGCCTCGCCGCGGTAGGGGTGCCAGCCGGGGGCGACGAGCGGCTTGGCGTCGCGCGAGAACAGGATCACCTGGTACTGCTCCAACTCCGGCAGGCTGCGCATGACTTTGGCCAGCGTCTCGATCACCGTCGGCCACTTGTCGGGTGCCGGCGTCTTGTCGTCGATCAGCTTCATGCTGCCCGAGATATCGACGAGGAACACCACCCGGCGGCCGGTCAGGGCGATGCCGGCGAAGCGCGAGTCGCTCTCGGCCTTGAGCTTGTCGTACTTGTCGGCGAGCTTCGCTTTTTGCCCCTGCAAGTCGATGATGCTAGCCCGCGCCGTCGCCAGTTCGTCGCCGGTCTTGCGCATCGCAGCCAGGTTCAGGCTCGCGGCGTCGGCGGCCGCGGCGGCGGTCTTCAACTTCGCGTCGAGGTCGTTGAGTTGATCGGTCGCCTTCTTCGCTTGCAGCGTCAAGTCGTCGCGCTCGCGGGTCTTCTCGCGCAGCAGCTTCGCCAGGTCGGCGGCCGCGGTCTCGCTGGCGGTCAGCTTCACGGCCGCGGCGTCGGCAGCCTTCTGCTTGCGGGCGAGCAGGTCGTCCAACTCCGTCGCCTTCGTTAGCGACCGCATCAGGTCGCCCCGAGTCGTCGCCAGGTCGGCGGCGTTGGCGTCGCGCTCGGCGACGGTCGCGAGGTAGCGGCCCTGCAAGTCTTCGAGGTCGGCGTTGAGCTTGCGGCGGGTGCGGTCGAGGTCGGCCCGCGTGGCGATCAACTCCGCCTGCCGCGCCTTCAGGTCGCCCTCGGTGCGGGCCAAGAGGGTC
>JANXTD010000796.1 GCA_025352585.1 Fimbriiglobus sp. | reverse complement strand
GATCGCCGGCAGGAAGCGCGGCGGGTGGCTGAAGTCGGCGTCCATGTTCTGCATCAGGTCGTAGTCGTGGTCGATGGCGTACTGCATCGCCGCCAGCGTCGCGGTGCCGAGGCCCAGCTTGCCGGGGCGGTGCAAGACGTGGATCGTCGCGTCCTTTGCCCGCAACGCCTCGGCGAGCCGGCCGGTGCCGTCGGGCGAGTTGTCGTCGATGACGAGGATGTCGGCGTCGGGGACGAACTGGCGGATGCCGGCGATCAGCGGGGCGAGGTTCTCCGCCTCGTTGTACGTCGCCAGCGTGATCAAGAGCCGGGGGGTCGATGGCCGCGCGGCGGGGGCAAAGCGGGCGATCGCGACGGGCGCGGGCGTCGAGGCCGGGGCGGAGGGGGTCGGCAAGCTGCGGCTCGGGCGGGGGGTCACCAGACGGTCGTCCAGCAGTTGCAGGGGGGCGGTCAGGAAGGACGCTGGCATCGGGACGGCTCTCCGTTTCTATTCTGGTACCATATAGAATCGGCGTTCGGTAAGTTATTCCTGATCCGGACTGGATTTCCGCCGATTCGACCCCCGCGCCTGACACTGGAGCCTCGGTTCTATGGCCGAAACACTCGACATCGCCTGCCCGTCTTGCGGCAAGGTCATGAAAGTCCCCGCCGCCGTCGTCGGCAAAGTCATCCGCTGCAAGGGCTGCAGCCACACCTTCGCCGTGACCGCCCCCGGCGCGCCCAAGCCCCCGACTGCGAAGCCGGCGGTCGCCAAGGCCGCGCCGCCCAGGGCGAAGCCGGCCACTCCGGCCGACAAGGACGCACCGATCAAATTCCAGGACGACCCGCCCAAAGTCCCGCCGGCGACCGAAAAGAAGGTCGTGCGGCCCTTCGACATCGAGGAGGACGACAACGAGAACCCCTACGGCGTCGAGAAGGACGACCTCGACGTGCCGCGCTGCCCGTTCTGCGCCACCGAACTCGACCCGCCGGACACCAAAGTGTGCCTGGAGTGCGGCTACAACTTGCTGGAACGCAAGCGGCACGTCAGTAAGAAGGTGTACGAGACGACCGGCGGCGACTACTTCATGCACTGGCTCCCCGCGATCGCCTGGATCGTCGCGATGCTGTTGCTGTTCACGCTGGCGATCGTCTCGACGTTCTACATGAGCGACTGGCTAACTGGCAGCTTCCTCGAGAAGGACGACAAGAACGCGGTCACGCAGAAGGCCGAGTTCTACCTGCCGCCGTTCGCGTTCAACCTGTGTACGTGGGTCTGCACCTGCTTCATCGCGTCGATCGGGATCAAGTTCGTGGTGGCGCGCTTGGTGTACAACTGGAAACCGGCCGAAGTGGTCAAGAAGACGTGATATGCTCGCCAAGCTCCGCACCTTCGCCTTGCTGGGGATCGACGCCCGACCCGTCGAGGTCGAGGTCGATTCCGCGCCGGGGATGCCCAAAGTCATCCTCGTCGGCCTGCCCGAACTCGCCGTCCGCGAGAGCGTCCACCGTATCGAGCGGGCGCTGGCCAACCTCGGCTACCAGCGGCCGAGCGGGCGCGTCATCATCGCCCTCGCCCCTGCCGACTTGCGCAAGGAGGGCGGGGCGTTCGACCTGCCGATCGCTCTGGGGATTCTCGTCGCCACGGGGCAACTGCGGCCGGAGCAGGTCAGCGACTACGCCACCGTCGGCGAACTCGGCCTCGACGCCAGCGTGCGGCCGGTCCAGGGCTGCCTGAGCATGGCGATGGCGGCCCGCGACCTCGGCGTCAAGCGCCTACTCGTCCCGGCGGCCAACGCCCGCGAGGCGGCGGTCGTGACCGAACTCGAAGTCTTCGGCGTGTCGAGCCTGAGCGAGGCCGTCGGAATTCTGAACGGCTCGCTCGACGCGGAGCCGGTGTCGCCGGGCCTCGACGAGTTGATGAAGGTCATGGACCGCTACGATGTCGATTTCGCCGACGTGCGCGGCCAGGAGTGCGCCAAGCGGGCGCTCGTCGTCGCAGCGGCGGGCGGGCACAACGTGCTGATGCTCGGCTCGCCGGGGTCGGGCAAGACGATGCTGGCCCGCCGCTTGCCGAGCATCCTGCCGCCCTTGAGCATCCAGGAGAGCCTCGAAACCACGCGGGTTTACAGTGCCGCCGGGCGTCTGCCGCCGGGGGCGGGGCTGCTCACGTCGCGGCCGATCCGCTCGCCGCACCACACGATTTCCGACGCGGGCATGGTCGGCGGCGGCAGCATCCCCCAACCGGGCGAGATCAGCCTGGCCCACCGGGGCGTCTTGTTCCTCGACGAGTTGCCCGAGTTCCCGCGGAAGTGCCTCGAAGCCTTGCGTCAGCCGCTCGAAGAGGGCCTCGTGACGATCTGCCGCGCCGCCCACAGCGCGACCTTCCCCGCCGACTTCATCTTGTGCGCCGCGATGAACCCCTGCCCCTGCGGCTACCTCGGGGCGACCGGCCACGTCTGCAAGTGCAACCCGATGGCGATCGAGCGCTACCTCGGCAAGATTTCCGGCCCGCTGTTGGACCGCATCGACATCCACCTCGAAGTCCCCGCCGTGCCGTTCGCCGAACTCTCGAAAGTCGGCGACGGCACGAGCACCGCCACGATGCGGGCCCAGGTCGATGCGGCGCGGGCCGTGCAGGCGAAGCGGTTCGCAGGGACTGCCGGCGCGGGCACGGTCAACGGCTCGATGTCGTCGCGGCAAATCCGCAAGCACTGCCCCCTCGAAGACGAGACGCGGGCGATGCTCGGCACCGCGATGGCCGACTTGGGGTTGTCGGCGCGGGCGCACGACCGCATCCTGAGAGTCGCCCGCACCGTTGCCGACCTGGCGGGGTCGGCGACGATCGAAGTCGATCACCTGGCCGAGGCGATCGGCTACCGTACCCTCGACCGCAAACTGTGGGAGAAGTGAGTGCCGCGTGTCCCCACGACGTTGATCACCGGCTCGTCCGGCGAGATCGGCCACGGGCTGATCGAGCGACTCGCCGCCTCCGGCAAGCCGATCGTCACGCTCGACCTCAACCCGCTCGCGCCGGGACTCGCCCGCAAGGTCCGCAAGGAGTACACCGGGTCGATCGTCGATCCGCTGTTGCTCGACCGCGTCGCCGCGGAGTGCGAGGTCGATTGCGTCTTCCACCTGGCGGCGCTGCTCTCGACGCGCAGCGAATTCGTGCCGGCGTTCGCCCACAAGGTCAACGTCGAGGGCACGCTGAACCTGCTCGAATTCGCCCAGAAAGAGGGCGAGTCGATCGGCCGGCGGGTGACGTTTTTCTACCCGTCGAGCGTCGCCATCCACGGCATGCCGAGCCTGGCCGTCAAGGCGAGCGCGGGGCGGGTCGCGGAGGACGACTTCAACGTGCCGACGACGATGTACGGGGCCAACAAGCTCGCCTGCGAGCACCTCGGCCGCTACTACGCCCGGCACTACAAGCAACTCAGCGCCGGCCCGCCGTTGAGCCGCATCGACTTCCGCAG
>JANXTD010000745.1 GCA_025352585.1 Fimbriiglobus sp. | reverse complement strand
TAAAAACCCTTTGACGGCTGCCAGCCACCGCGAAGGCGAGTGCGTGACGAGACGCCACTCCGGTTTTAGCTCTCCTGGGTTTATGCCTTTCTCATGTGCCCTCATGTGCCCTCTGCGGTAAATCCTCTGTCCTGGTCTTCTCCGCGACTCAGCGTCTCCGCGGCAAAATTCGTTGCGGGACACCGGCGTGCCTGAGTTTATGCCACCAGGGCCAGCGACTCGCGGGCGGCGCGCAACGTCGCCTCGATGTCGGCGTCGGTCGTCGCGCCGCTGATGAACGCCGCCTCGAACTGGCTGCACGGCAGGTAGACGCCGCGGTCCATCATCGCCCAGAAGAAGCGGCCGAACTTCGCCGTGTCGGCCGTCGTCGCGCTTGCGAAGTCGGTCACGGGTGTGGGCGTGAAGAAGAAGGTCCACATGCTGCCGACCCGGTTGATCGTGTGCGGCACCCCCAGCGTCGCGGCGATGTCGTGCAACCCGGCGACGAGCCGCGCCCCGACTTCGTCGAGCCGCGCGTAAGGGGGGTTGGCCTTCAACTCGGTCAGCGTGGCGACGCCGGCGGCCATCGCCACGGGGTTGCCGGACAGGGTGCCGGCCTGGAAGATCGGGCCGGCCGGCATCACGCGGCGCATCACGTCGGCGCGGCCGCCGTAAGCCCCGACCGGGTAGCCGCCGCCGATGATCTTGCCCAGCGCCGTCATGTCCGGCTCGTCGCCCAAAAGCTCCTGCGCCCCGCCGTAGGCCAGGCGGAAGCCGGTCATCACCTCGTCGTAGATCAGCAGCGTGCCGTGGTGCCGCGTCAGTCGCCGCAGTTCGGCGCGGAACTCGGCCGACGGCGGGATCAGGCCCATGTTGCCGACCACCGGCTCGAGCATCACGCCGGCGATTTTGTCGCCCTGCGCGGCGAACACGTCGCGCAGTTGCTGCACGTCGTTGTACTGCAAGATCAGCGTGTCTTGCGTGCCGCCGGCCGGGACGCCGGGGGAGTTCGGCACGCCCAGCGTCAGCGCGGCCGAGCCGGCGGCGACGAGGAAGGCGTCGAAGTGGCCGTGGTAGCAGCCGGCGAACTTGACGAACTTGTCGCGTCCCGTGTAACCCCGCGCGACCCGGACCGCCGACATCGCCGCCTCGGTACCGCTCGACGTGAAGCGCACCATCTCGATCGACGGCACGGCCTCGATGACCAGCTCCGCGAGTTCACTTTCCAACTCACAGGGTGCCCCGTAGCTCGTGCCGCGCAGCATCGCCTCCGTGGCCGCGGCGCGGACCTTGGGGTGGGCGTGGCCCAGGATCATCGGCCCCCACGAGCCGATGAAGTCGAGGTACTTGTTGCCGTCGAGGTCGTGGAGGTACGCCCCCTCGGCGCGGTCGATAAAGATCGGCGAGCCGCCGACGCCGCCGAAGGCCCGCGCCGGGCTGTTGACGCCGCCGGGGATGAGCGACTTCGCGCGCTCGAACGCGGCCAGCGACTTGGGGCGGTTCACGGTGGTCACGGCCATGCGGGTGAGGCTCCGGGGTCACTTGGGGATCGACTCGGCGAGCGCCTTGGCCCGCTTGCGCAGGGACTCGTGCGCCTCGCCCGACTCGTCGGCGTAGAGAACCTGGACGTACTGGCAGGCGTTGCGAATCTCGCGCTTCGCCGGGCCGGGGTTGGGGTCCGCTTCGAGCGACTTGGCGCGGGCCTCCAGAACGGTCACTTCGTCCGCGATCCGCTTCAGGCGGGCCTCGGCGTCCTTAGCCTTATCCGCCGGCTCGGAGCTTTTGGCAACCCGTTGCGCGGCGACCAAGGCCCAGGCGCGGGCGTCGGGGTTGCCGGCCGCGGCCTTGGCGACCGCCTCCCACTTGGCGCGGGCCTTCGTGGGGTCGCCGAAGGCTTCGAGGCGTTGCGCCGTCAGCGCCAGGCCCTCGGGCTTCTCGGCGTCGGGGGCGCGGAAGACCTCGCTGCGCCGCTCGTCCTCGATCTCCTTGAGCAGCGACTTCTCCGCCGCGGGCACGAGAGTTTTGAGGTCGTTGAGCCGCTTCTCGGCGACCCAGGCCAGCCGGCAGCGGTTGACCTCGTCGTCGGTCGTGAGTTTGGCGGGGTCGGCCGGCGGCGACTTGTCCTTCACACCCGCCCACAGCCCGGCGGCCCGCTTCAAGTCCCCCGCGGCCTCGGCGTCAATCGCCAGCACGGCCAGGTCGAAGCCCTCCGCGTCGAAGCCCTCCTTGGTCTTGAACTTCGAGCCGTACCGCTTCAGCAGCACGGTCTCGGCGAGCGCCCCGTTGTCGTCGATGAACAGCTTGCGGGCCTTCTCGACCGCCGGGTCGGGCTTCGCGCCGTGGGCCGCCAGGAACGCCTTGGCGGCGTCGATGCGCGGCTCGCCCGGCGACGCCGACTCGACCTTGGCGAACGCCTCCTCCACCGACGCGGACTTGAAGACGTTGCCGAGCGTCAGGTAGCCGCCGACGGCGACGAGGACCGCCAGCGCCGACGCGACGACGGCGGCGCGGAAGCCGGCGCGCTGCGTCAGCGGCTTCGCCTTCTTCTTTTTCTTCTTGCGGTCGCCGCTCCGCAGCGACTTGGCCGCGTCCTTGTCGGCGGCGTTGAGCGGGCCTTCGCCGACCGGCCGGTCGGCCCGGCGGGCGTTGGCCACCTCCGCGCCGACGCTTTGCTGGGCCTGCACCTTCTCCTCGATCTCCGCGAGCATCCGGCCCACCGTCGCGGCGTCGAGCGGCCGGTTGGCCTTGTCCTTCTCCAGCAGGAACATCACCAAGTTGTCGAGCCAGATCGGCAAGTCTTGCACGAGCTTGCGCGGCCGCACCGGCGTCTCGCCGACGTGCTTCATGAACATGTCGATCGTGCTCTCGCCGACGAACGGCTTCTTGCCGGTGAGCAGTTCGTACAGGCAGACGCCCAGCGAATACAGGTCCGACTTGGGGCCGAGGGTCTTGTCGCCGCGGCACTGCTCCGGCGACATGTAGGCCGCGGTGCCGATGGTGCTGTTGGCCCCGGTCAGGGCCGTCACGTCGGTGTCCTTGGCGATGCCGAAGTCGGTCAACTTGAGCACCCCCTGGCTGCTGACCATGAGGTTCGACGGCTTCAGGTCGCGGTGGACGATGCCCTTGTCGTGGGCGTGCTGGAGGGCGTCGCAGAGCTGCTTGCCGTAGGTCACCACGTCCTCCCAGGCGAGGCTCTGGCGGCGCGTCAGCACCCGGTCGAGCGACTCGCCGTCGACGTACTCCATCGCGATGAACGGCGTCTTGCGGTACTTGCCGACGGCCAGCAGCCGGACGATGTGCGGGTGGCGCAGTTGCTTGAGGATCGCCGCCTCGCGGTCGAAGCGGGCGACCGCGCCCTCGTTGCCGAGCAGGCCCATCGAGATCATCTTGATGGCGACGGGCACGGTCACGCCCTCGCCCTTGGCGTACTTGGCCTTGTAGACGGTGCCCATCGCCCCGCTGCCGAGTTCCTTCTCGATCGTGAACGGCCCGATGGTTTCGCCGACCAGCATCGCGGTGTCCTGCCTGTGGTCGAGTTGGGGGGTCGGGGCTAAAGTTTCGCCAGCTCGAAGCCGAAGGTCGCGGCGACGGCGCTGTTGGTCACGCGGCCGGCCCGCACGTTGACGCCCTCCGCCAGGCCGACGTTCTCCGCCGCGGCCCGGTCCGGCCCCTTGTCGGCGAGTTGCATCACGTAGGCCAGCGTCACGTTCGTGAGCGCCTGCGTGCTCGTGCGGCCGACGGCCCCCGGCATGTTCGTGACGCAATAATGGACGATGTCGTCGACGATGTACGTCGGCTTGGCGTGCGTGGTCGGCCGGCTCGTCTCGAAGCAGCCGCCCTGGTCGATCGCCACGTCGATCACGACCGCGCGCGGCAGCATCACCTTCAAGTCCTCGCGGTTGACCAGCCGGGGTGCCCGCGCGCCGGGGATCAGGACCGCGCCGATCACGAGGTCGGACTTGCGCAGGCAGTCGAGCACGTTGTGGCGGTTGCTGAACAGCGTGGTCACGTTGGGCGGCATCACGTCGTCGAGGTAGCGCAGCCGGTCGAGGTTCACGTCGAGCAAGTACACGTTCGCGCCCAGGCCGCCGGCGACCCGCGCCGCGTTGGCCCCGACGATGCCGCCGCCGATGACCGTGACCGTCGCCGGGGCCACCCCCGGCACGCCGGCCAGCAGGATGCCGCGGCCGTCGAAGGGGCGTTCGAGGTACTTCGCCCCCTCCTGGATGCTCATCCGCCCCGCGACTTCGCTCATCGGCGTGAGCAGCGGCAGGCCGCCGCGGGCGTCCTTGATCGTCTCGTAGGCCACCGCCGTGACCCCGGACTCCATGACCGCCCGCGTCAGCGCCTCGTCGGCGGCGAAGTGGAAGTAGGTGAACACGGTCAGGCCGGGGCGCAGGTACTGCCACTCCTCCGGCAGCGGCTCCTTGACCTTGACGACGAGGTCGGCCCGCCGCCAGACCTCGGCCGCCGACGCGACCAGTTCGGCCCCGCAGGCGGCGTAGTCGGCGTCCGTGATGCCGCTGCCGACCCCGGCGTTCGACTGGATGAGGACGCGGTGGCCGGCGCGCGTCAGCTCCTCGACACCGTTGGGCG
>JANXTD010000743.1 GCA_025352585.1 Fimbriiglobus sp. | reverse complement strand
CCTGGTCAAGCGAGCTGGCGAAGGCGATCAGCCCGTAGCGCGACACCCGGCCGTAGGTCGGCTTCACGCCCACGATCCCGCACAGCGCGGCCGGCTGGCGGATCGAGCCGCCGGTGTCGGTGCCGAGCGAGAGTGGGGCTTCGCAGGCCGCGACCGCCGCGGCACTGCCGCCCGACGAGCCGCCGGGGATGCGGGCCACGTCCCACGGGTTGCGCGTCGTTTGATACGCGCTGTTTTCGGTAGACGACCCCATCGCGAACTCGTCCATGTTCGTCTTGCCGAGGATCACGGCATCCGCATATTTCAAACGCTCGACGGCGTCGGCGTCATACGGCGGTACGAACTTTTCGAGCATCTTGCTGGCACAGGTCGTGCGCACGCCCTTCGTACACAGCACGTCCTTGACGGCGACCGGCACCCCGGCCAGCGCCCCCAACTTCGCCCCACTGGCCCGCCGCGCATCGACAGCCGCCGCCTGCGCCCGGACGCTGGCCTCATCGACGAGCAAAAACGCCTGCACGGCCGGCTCGCGGGAGCGGATCGACGCCAGGAACGCCTCGGCGATCTCGACGGCCGACGCCCCGCCGGACGCCTGAAGGGCGAGCAACTCGGTGGCCGTCTTCTCGATCAGGTTCATAGGGCCGGGTTTGGGGTGTGGGGTGTGGGGTATGACAGAACCGGGTGTCGGGTGTCGGGTGTCGGGTGTCGCAAACCAAAGACGGCCGTGGGATTTGGTCTACCATACCCCACACCCGATACCCCATTCCCGGTTTGACTTAGTGCGAGACGGGTTCGTCGCTATCGAAGACCGCCGGGACGCCGAAGTGGCTGCCCTGGCGGCTCGGGGCGTTGGCCAGCGCCTCGGCGACGCTCAGCGACGGCGTCGGCACGTCGTCGCGGAAGACGTTTTGCAACGGCAACGGGTGCGCCAGCGGCTCTACGCCGTCGGTGTTCACTTCTTGGAGGGCGTCGACGTAGTCGAGGATGCGGTTGAGTTGCGCGGCCATCGTCGTCAAGTCGGCGTCGCTCACCTCGAGCCGGCTGAGTTTGGCGACCTTGCGGACGTCGGCGAGTTCCAGGGACACGGCAAGCCCTCCAGAAATGGCGAAAGCCGCGGAGCCTCTCGGGGCACCACGGCTAGTGAAGTCACCGGGGGCGTTAGACGCCCTGCATGCTAAACGGCTGACGCTTCAGCGGCTTGACGACCTGGCCGTTGCGGATCGCGGCGGCGGAGACCCAGATGCGGACCACTTCGCCCTCGACGACGCACTTGACCTTCTGGAGGTTGGCCTTGTAGCGCCGGCGGTTGATGCCGGTGATCTTCTTGCCGACCCCGCCGAGGTACTTGGCCTTACCGCGGTAGGTGATCGAGTTGCCGTAGGCGGCGGTACGCCCCGTGAAAAAGCACTTCTTGGCCATGACTTCTACCCCGGAATAACGTCAGAACCAACACTATATCCCGATCCGCCAACCCCACAAGTCCCGAATCGCCGCGCAACCAGGGCCACGCCGAGATTGGGGCCAGGGTGGTAGTCGTTGCGACGGCCTGTTTGGGGGCACCGCCGCGCCTAGCCCTTGTCGCCGCCGAAGGTCACGGGGAGCGATTCGGCTTCCGCCGGCGCGGCGTGCCCGCTATGTCGCCGTCTGGGAGTCGCTTGGAGGAGGGGGCCGCGATGCGTCGAATTGCCGTGCTGAACCAGAAGGGGGGCGTCGGCAAGACGACGACCACCGTCAACCTCGCCGCCGCCCTCGCCCGCGCCGGGGCCCGCGTCAGTGTCCTCGACCTCGACCCGCAGGCCCACGCCACGACGCACCTGGGTGTGGAGCCGGACGGCACCGCCCCGTCGATCTACGACGTGCTCGTCGGCGGCAAGGCGATCGACGCCGTGCGCCGGCAGGTCGGGCCGAACTTGACCCTCATCCCGTCGGACATCAACCTCGCGGCGGCCGAAGTCGAACTCGCCGGCGTCGTCGGCCGCGAAGTGATCTTGCGCGAAGCGTTGTCCCTCTCCGACGACGGCGACGACTACCAACTCATGGACTGCGGCCCCAGCCTCGGCGTCTTGACGCTTAACGCGCTGTGCGCCGCCGACGAGGTGTTCATCCCGTTGCAGCCGCACTTCTTCGCCCTGCACGGCCTGTCGAAGCTGCTCGAGACGACGGCCCTGGTGAGTCGGCGCATCAACCCGAAGTTGAAGGTCACCGGCGTCGTGGTCTGCCTGTACGACGCGGCGACGAAGCTCGCGCAAGAGGTCGTCGGCGACCTGCGCACGTTCCTCGAGAAGAGCCGGGGGCTGAACGTGCCGTGGGCGTCGGCGCGGGTGTTCGACACGAAGATTCGCCGCAACATCAAGTTGGCGGAGTGCCCGAGTTTCGGCCAGTCGATCTTCGGCTACGCCCCGCACTGCCCCGGCGCGGTCGATTACGCGGCCCTGGCGGCCGAGGTGAACTTCGGGTGCGGGGTGACCGAGTTCGCCCCG
>JANXTD010000741.1 GCA_025352585.1 Fimbriiglobus sp. | reverse complement strand
GCGACGGTCGCGAGGTAGCGGCCCTGCAAGTCTTCGAGGTCGGCGTTGAGCTTGCGGCGGGTGCGGTCGAGGTCGGCCCGCGTGGCGATCAACTCCGCCTGCCGCGCCTTCAGGTCGCCCTCGGTGCGGGCCAAGAGGGTCACGGCGTCGGCGTTGCGGGCCGCCTGCGACTTCGCTTCGCGCGTACTGAGCAGCCACAACAGGGTGACGCAGCCCAGCGCACAACAGAAGACATCGAGCATCCACATGCTCACGAGGCTCGGCGGCTTGTGGCGGGTCTTCATCGGCGCGACTCGCGGGGCTTCGGGAGGGTCGCCGGGGCGCGGCCCGGCCCGTCAAGGGGGATCGTCGTGTCGAGGAAGCCACGCCCCGCCAACCCGGCGAGCCGGCGCACCGCCAGCGCCGCGGCCGCCTCGGCGACGGCGTGCGGCGGCAAGGCCTGCACGCTCGTCGATTCCGGCGACGTGCGGTGGACCGCGGCGGCCAGGCCCGGCAGTCGCGCCGCGGCGTGCGTCAGCCAAACCGCGGCCGGCGGTAGCGGCAAGCCCGCCTCGCGGACCATGTCGAACACCCCCGCCGCGGCCGGCCGGGCGACGCCGAGGCAGAAGGCGTCGAACTCCTCCGATTGGTGGACGAGGTCCTGAAACCAGTGGGCCGACCGCACGGTGAGTGCCACCGGCTGCCCCGCCCGGACGCGGTCGAGCGCCCCTTCGAGTTGGTCGTACAGCGCCTGCTCGGCGTCGGCGGAGTCGCGCGGGTCGCGCCGGCAGAGCCGCACGCAGCGGTCGGCCATCGCGTCGAGCAGGCGTTCTTTCCAGAGCCGCACCCCGGCCCGAGGCCAGGCCCCCGAGGCGACGAGATCGACCGCCCCCGGCCCGACGCTCAACAGGCTCGCCGTCAGCGCGAAGTCGTCGGCGTCGATGACCACGACCGACACGGGGCCGTCGGGGTCGCGCGGCAGCGGCACGACCCAGTCGGCGCGGCCGGCCGGCTCCGTCGCCGCGGCCCCGGTCAGCTGGGCCGCGCGGTGGGCGACGACGGCGAGCGCGGCGACGACGGTGCCCCGCACCGGCAATTTCGACTTGCCCGCCAGTTCGCCGACGGCCCGCGCCTGCGCCGCGCTGAGGTACGACGGCACCGCCAGTTCGGCGCAGTCGGACTCCCCCGCGACGGCCGGCCGCACGGCGTCGAAGACCGCGGCGAGGGCACTTTCGGCCGTCAGTCTGACGCGGTCGGCTTGCCAGACGGTCGCCTGGCCGAGTTGCGGCAGGAAGTTGGCGCACACCAGGTGCGGCGACTTGCGGGCGACCGCCAGCGCCGCCCCGCCGACGCGCGGACTGCGGCCGCCGAGGTGCAGCGCCGCCGGCACGTCGAACGTGCCGGCGGGGTCGAGGGCGAGGGGGCGGGGCCGGCCGGCGGCGGAGGTCACGCCTTGCAGTCGCGTGGCGTTCAGGTCGAGGCCGACGACCTTGCCGAGGCCCCCGGACGCGGCGGGGCGGGGCGCTGGGGCGGTCGTGCCGAAGCCGAACATCCGCGATCCTCGGGGGCAGGGGGGCGACGAGCTTACCACGCGGTCTCGGTCGGGGCCGCGTGTTCCGCCGGCTCCGGCTTCGGGTCGTAGAGCCGCAGGAGGAGGTGTTCCTGGCAGTAGTCCTGGCAGTCGATGATGAGCGTCTCTTCGGCCCGCTGCACGGCGTGGAGCAGGTACATCAGCACTAGGCTGATGGCGAGGGCGACGAAGGTGCAGTCGAAGGCGATGCCGAGTTGGTCGGTCGCGGCCTTGATGAACTTCGAGATGTCGGCCTCCTGCGACCCGGCCATGCTCATGCCGCCGGCGAGGCCGCGCACGGTGCCCAAAAATCCGATCGCGGGGATGGCCCACGCCAGGTAGTTCACCGTGCCCATGCTCGTGACCAGCCGGCTCGACTCGACCTCGGCCTGGTTGCGCACGACCTCGGCCACGTCGGGCGCGGCCTTGCTCACGGCGTACTTGTTCAGCCCCAGCCGGATCATGTTGCCCAGCACGTACGGCCCACTCTTCGCGGCAATCGCCTCGACCTTGCGTGACAGCGGCCGGGCGTCCTCGGGGAGGATGCGTGCCCCCTCGTCGGTCGGCAGCAGCTCCAGCGCGAAGGCGTGACTCTGGCGATAAACCTCGCGGCGGCGGGCGACGAGGATCAGCCCGGCCCAGGCGAAGCAGACGTAGCAGGCGGCTTGCTCCGGACCCAACAGCAGCCGGCCGACGCGCTCGGGGGTCCACTTCGCCAGGAAGTCGTCACGGGTCTCGGCGGAGGCGGTCGAGTGCCACAGCGGCACGACGATCGCGGCGACGATTGCGAGCGCAACGAGGAGCAGAACCCACTCGCGGGACGGACGCTGGCTGGACGGGATCGACATCGACGCTCCTCGGACCGGGCGGGCCGAACGGGGCCATTGTCCCCGGCGGCGGCGTCAGGTCAAGGAGTGACGTGAAAGTGGTAAGATTTTCCGCCCGGGGCCGATCGGGTGTCGGGTGTCGCAGAACTGCTTGGTGGTTTCGGCCCCGCCGCAGGCGACTCTTGTTAGCCGGACGCGCGAGCGACGGGAGCAAATCCCGGTGGACAACACTGACGGGTGAGGACGGCTTTGTCTTCACCCACCGGCGTAGTCCACCGGGATTTGCTCCC
>JANXTD010000718.1 GCA_025352585.1 Fimbriiglobus sp. | reverse complement strand
CGGGGCGACGCCGGCCCGGTCCTCGACTGGTCGCCCGACGGCCTCACGTACCGCAGCGTCCGGGACGGCAAGCCGGTGCTGGTCACCGTCGCCGACGGCACCGCGAAGCCGCTCGAAGGGGCCGACGGCTTCGCCAAGTCGCTGACCCAGGCCGGGCTAACCGAGGACGCGGTCAAGCGATTGACGACCCCGCCCCCGCGCACCGTGACGCCCGACGGCAAGGCCGCGCTCGTCGCCGAGGGGGCGACGCGCTACGCCGCCTACGCCGACGGCTCTCCGGCGAAACCGTTCGCGACCCGTCCAGGTCCGTCGCGGGAGTTTCTCACACTGAGTCCGACGGGGAAGTCCGTCGCCTACGTCCAGGGCGGCAACCTCGTCGTCGCCGCGGCGGGGGCGAAGGAGGCGGTGGCGGTCACCGCCGACGGCGGGGCGAAGGACGTGCTCAACGGCCGGGCCGACTGGGTCTACGAGGAGGAGATTTTCGACCGCAACGGCCAGGCGTACTGGTGGAGCGAGGACGGGGAGAGAATCGCCTGGCTGCGCTTCGACGACGCGCGGGTGCCGAAGTTCCCCGTCACCGGGCTGCTCAAGACCGGGGCCGACGTCGAGAGCCTGAACTACCCCAAGGCCGGCGACCCCAACCCGCTGGTCAAGGTCGGCGTCACGGACGTGGCCACGAACCGCACCGTCTTCCTCGACCTCGGCGACGCCAAGCCCGAGACCACGGTGATCGCCCGCGTCGGCTGGCTCGGCGGCGTGCCGTTCGCCTACGTGCAGAACCGCGAGCAGACGTACCTCGACTTCCTGACCTGGCCGAAACTCGACGGCCCGCCGGTGCGGCTGTTCCGCGACACGACCAAGGCGTGGGTCGAAGACCTCGGCGCGCCGCGCGTGTTGAAAGGTGGCGGCTTCCTGGTGCAGAGCGAGCGCAGCGGCTGGAAGCACGTCTACCGCTACGAGGCCGACGGGACGCTCGTCAACGCCGTGACCGCCGGCGAGTGGGAGGCGCGGACCGTCGAGCGCGTCGATGAGGAGGCGGGGTTCGTCTACGTCACCGGCACCAAGGACGGCCACAACCGCACGCACCTGTACCGCGCGAGACTCGACGGCAGCGCCGTCGAGCGCCTGACGCCCGCGGGGTTCAGCCACTCAGTCAAGGTCGCCCCGGCCGGGCCGTACTTTGTGAGCACCTACTCCAACATCGAGACGCCGCCGGCCACCGCGATCTTCAAGATCGGTGACCCGAAGCCGTTGCGCGTCTTGAGCGAGTCGAAGTTGTCGAAGGAGCGCGACGGTTACAGTTTCGGCAAGGTCGAGCGGGTGCAGGTTCCGATGAAAGATGGCTTCGTCCTGGAGGGCATCTTGACGTACCCGCCGGACTTCGACCCGTCGAAGAAATACCCCCTGTGGGTGTTGACGTACGCCGGGCCGCACACGCCGACGGTCAAGGACGCCTGGGCCGGACGCCTGACGGAGCAGGTGATCGCCAACGCCGGCGTCGTCGCCTTCAACGTCGATCCGCGCCCCGCCTCCGGCAAGGGGGCCGTGAGTGCCTGGACGGCGTACAAGCGCCTCGGCGTGCAGGAGTTGCGCGACCTCGAGGAGGCCGTCGCCTGGGTCGGGGCGAAGGGCTGGCTCGACCCGACGCGCGTCGGCTTGCAGGGCCACAGTTACGGCGGCACCATCACCGCGTACGCCCTGACGCACTCGAAGGTCTTCAGCGCCGGCATCTCCGGGGCACCGGTCACCGACTGGGCCTTGTACGACACCATCTACACCGAGCGCTACATGGGCTTGCCGAAGGACAACAAGGATGGCTACGCGGCGTCGTCGGTCGTTAATGCCGCCGCCGACCTGCACGGCCGCCTGTTACTGATCCACGGCATGGTCGATGACAACGTCCACATGCAGAATAGCGCGCAACTCATGGCGGCGTTGCAGCGGGCCGACAAGGACTTCGAGGTGATGTTTTACCCCGGCTCGCGCCACGGCATCGCCGGCGGCAAGCACTACCAGCGGCTGATGTTCGACTTCATCGTCAAGACGATGGGCGCGAAGTCCCCGGCGAGCGGGGGACGATAGTCCCCCGAGACTTCCCCGGCGAGTTCGCCACATGCCACGATGGGCGGATTCGCTGGGGGTGGTTGACTCGGGGGATTTTCGTCCCCCGCTCGCCCCGCGGGCCGCCGCCGATCTCGTAGACTAGCCGCCCTCTCAACACGTCCACGCCAGGGGTCGCACGATGAGGCTGTTCAAGGTCGGGGTCTTCGCGGCGGTATTCGGGGCGCTGCCGGTCCTGCTCGCGCAAGCGCCGGCGAAGCGCGGCGAGATCGTCGTCACGGCCGAGGCGCTCGCGGTCCACGGCTCCGCGCTCGTCGTCGATGGGCACAACGACTTGCCGTGGGAACTGCGGCAGAAGGGCGGCTCGTCGTTCCGCACCATTGACCTGTCGCGCGACACCGGCAAGCTGCACACCGACATCCCGCGGCTCAAAAAAGGCGGCGTCGGGGTGCAGTTCTGGTCGGCGTGGGTGCCGGTGGACACCACCAAGAAGAACACGGCCGTCCGCACGACGATGGAGCAGATCGACGTGATCCACCGCATGGTGGCGCAGTACCCCGACGACTTCGCGATGGCCGGGACCGTCGAGGAGATTTTACGGGTGCGGAAGGCCGGCAAGATCGCCTGCCTGATCGGCGTCGAGGGCGGCCACTCCATCGACAACTCGCTCGGCGTCTTGCGCGACTACCACCGCCTCGGCGTCCGCTACATGACGTTGACGCACTCCGAGAACGTCGAGTGGGCCGACAGCGCCACCGACACGCCGAAGGCCAAGGGGCTGACGCCGTTCGGCGGAGAGGTCGTCGCCGAGATGAACGCGCTGGGCATGATGGTTGACCTGTCGCACGTCTCGCCGGACACCATGAAGGCCGCGATCAAGGCGTCGAAGGCCCCGGTGATCTTCTCGCACTCCTCGGCCCGCGCCGTCGCCGACCACCCGCGCAACGTGCCGGACGACGTGTTGAAACTCGTGAAGGCCAACAACGGCGTCGTCATGGTCAACTTCTTCTCGGGCTTCGTCATGCCGGAGGGGGCGCGGGCCTTGCAGAAAATGTTCGAGGTCGGCCGCGAGTTGCGCAAGAAATACCCCGACGACGAGGACAAGTACAAGGAGGCGATGCGCGAGTGGAACCGCGGCAACGACTACCCGGCCGGCACCGCGCACATCGTCGTCGATCACATCGAGCACGTCATCAAGGTGGCCGGAATCGATCACGTCGGGCTGGGGTCGGACTACGACGGCATCTCGAAGCTGCCCAAGCAACTCGAAGACGTGTCAACGTACCCGATCTTGACGCAGGAGTTGATGAACCGCGGATGCTCGAAGGCCGACATCCACAAGGTGCTCGGCGGGAATTTGATGCGCGTGATGCGCGACTGCGAGCGCGTCTCGAAGGAATTGGCCGGGGCCAAGAAGTGACGCGCGTCGTGATCGAAGCCGCCGTCGAGACAGTCGAGGACGCCGAGGCCGCGACCAAGGGCGGGGCCGACCGGCTCGAACTCTGCGCCGCGCTTGATTTGGGCGGGCTGACGCCGACCCTGGGGGCGTTGCACGAGTTGCGCGCCGTCAGCGGGCTGCCGGTCGTCGTGATGATCCGGCCACGCGGCGGCGACTTCGTTTACGACGAGCGTGAGGTGCGGGTGATGGCCCACGACCTCGAAGGCTTCTTGCCGCACAAGCCGGCGGGGTTCGTCCTGGGCGTGCTCGACAAGTCGGGCCGCGTCCACGAAGAAGCGTGCAAGGTGCTGTTGAAGCTGGCCGGCGGGGTGCCGGTCGTCTTCCACCGGGCGTTCGACCGCACGCCCAGCCCGATGAAGGCGCTGGAAACGTGCGTCGAATTGGGGTTCGCCCGCATCCTGACGAGTGGCCGCGAGGCGACGGGGCTGGCCGGCGCGACGGAGATCCGCAACCTCGAAGCCGCCGCGGCCGGGCGCATCGAAATCCTGCCGTGCGGCAAGGTCACCGCCACGAACGCCGTCGAGATCCTGTGGCTCACGTACTGCACGCAACTGCACGGGGCGTTCGCCGAGCCGGTGCCGGCGGCGACGGAGCGCGGCCACCGCGGCTACGCCCAGCGCTGCCGCACCAGTGCGGCCGAGGTCGCCGCCGTGCGGGCGGCCGTCGATGCGGCGTTGCCGCGTCCGGCGTAAGCTCGTCTCGCCGAACGGTGCCCGAAGTCCGACGATGACGGGGCACGGACCCCCGCGACCCGGAACCCCTCCCCCATGACGCCGGACGCCGCCGCGCCGCCGATGGCCGACTTCCTGCGTTACCTCGCCGCCAGCGGCGTGCTGACCGCCGACGCCGCGGCGTGCGCGCTGGCCGACGCCCCGGCCGACCTGCGTGGCGACAGCGAAGGCTTCCTGAACCACCTCGTCGCCGAGGGCACGCTGACGCACTTCCAGGCGGAGCGGCTGGCGCGGCGGCAAACGTCGGGGCTGGTCGTCGGCCCGTACACGCTGCTCACGCCCGTCGGCCGCGGCGGCGTCGGCGTCGTCTACCTGGCGTCGGCGGCCGACGGCAAACTCGTGGCGTTGAAGATTTTGCCGCCGGCGCGGGTGCGGGCCGAAGCCCGGTCGCTGGAGCGTTTCCACCGCGAGTACGCCATCGGCAAACGCGCCCCGGCCCACCCGAACTTGACGCAGACCCTCGACGCCGGCGAGTCCCACGGCGTGCATTACCTCGCACTCGAGTACGTCCGCGGCCTGACCCTGCGGCAGCACGTCCAGCTTCACGGAACCCTGAGTGTCGGCGAGGCGGCGAGGCTGTTCGCGGGGCTGGCCGACGGGCTACACGCGCTGCACGAGGCCGGCGTCGTCCACCGCGACTTGAAGCCGGGCAACGTGATGCTGACGCCCGACGGCGACGCCAAGCTGCTCGACTACGGCTTCGCCCTGATCCGCGGCGAGGAGCGCCCGGCCGACCCGGCGATCCTCGGCGGCCCCGGCTACACACTCGGCACGATGGACTACCTGCCGCCGGAGCAGTCGGCCGACGCCGCGACCGTCGGCCCCGCCGCCGACCTGTACACGCTCGGTTGCAGCCTCTACTTCGCGTTCACCGGGCAGGTGCCGTACCCCGGCGGCACGGCCTTGGAGAAGATTCGCAAGCACCGCACCGACGCGATCCCGGACATCCACTTCGAGAACCCGACGGTGCCGTCGGAGTTCGCGCAACTCGTCGCCTGGCTGATGGCCAAGCGGCCGGAGCGGCGGCCCAAGAGTGCGGCGGAGTTCGCCGGGCACCTGCGCAAGTGGGCCGACCCCCCACCCCCGAAGCCGCGGCCGCTGAACCGCAACGGCGTGGTCCGCGCCGCCGAGACGGCCCGGCTGTCGCGCCGCGCCGACGACCCCGCCGCCCCGGCCGACGACTCGGCCGCGACCGTCACGGCGCTGGCCCGCCTGCCGGCGTCCCGGCGGGTGGTGGCGTGCGTCCTGGCCGGCGTCATGGCGCTGGCGTTCGCCCTAGGCTACGCCGTGGCGAGTTGGGGCTGACGCGGGCGGGGCGGGGGTGGTAGTCTGTCGAGGCGACCTCTTGTTAGCCGGACGCGCGAGCGACGGGAGCAAATCCCGGTGGGCATCGGTCGTGGGTTGTGACGTCGTTGTCTCCACCCACTGGCGCTATGCACCGG
>JANXTD010000697.1 GCA_025352585.1 Fimbriiglobus sp. | reverse complement strand
CTGGCTCTTGTTAGCCGGACGCGCAAGCGACGGGAGCAAACCTCCGAGGCATCGCTGAAAGGTAAAAACAAAGCAGTCAACACCCACGGGCATTGCCTAACGGGATTTGCTCCCGTCGCTTGCGCGTCCGGCTAACAAGAGCCAGACAAGACTCGCCCGAAGTCAGCCGTGCGCCGGCAAGGTCACGGTGAAGGTCGAGCCGTGGCCGGTGCCGGGGCTGCTCGCGGCGATGTCGCCGGCGTGGAGATCGACCACGCGGCGCGCCAGCGCCAGGCCAATGCCCAGGCCGCCTTGCGCTCGGTTGAGCGTGCGGTCGATCTGCGAGAACATCGAGAAGACTTCTTCGAGCATCTCCGCCGGGATGCCCAGGCCGGTGTCGGTCACCCGCGTCGTCACCGCGTGGCCGTCGGTCTCGACCGCCAGCGTGATGCGGCCGCCGGCCTCGGTGTACTTGCCGGCGTTGTTGAGCAGGTTCGTGAACAGTTGCGCCAGCCGCACGCGGTCGCCGAAGACGCCCAGCGGCACGTCGTCCGGTGGCAACTGCACGTCGAGGGTCAGGCCGGCGGCCACGATCACCGGGGCGCTCGTCTCGACGGCCATCAGCAGCGGCTCGCGCAGGTCGATCGGCTCGCGGGTCAGGCTCAGCTTGTCGCGGGTCACGCGCGAGGCGTCGAGCAGGTCGTCGATCAGCCGCACGAGGTGCGCGACCTGCCGCTCGATGCGGCCCTGCGCCTGCGGGCTTTGCGGCTGCATCCGCAGGATCTCGACCGCGTTCAGGATCGGTGCCAGCGGGTTGCGCAGCTCGTGGGCCAGGGTCGCCAGGAACTCGTCCTTGCGGCGGTCGGCCTCGCGCAGCTTGGCGTTCGACTCGGCGAGTTCGGCCGTGCGCTCGCGGACCTTGCGCTCGAGTTCGGCCTCCTGCGCGTGCTGCTTGATCGCGTAGCGGATCGAGCGCTCCAGCACGACCTCGTCGAGGCGGCCCTTCTCCAGGTAGTCCGCGGCCCCGGCGGCGGCGGCCTCCAGGTCGATCTCGAACTCGCTCTGGCCGGTCAGCAGGATCACGGGGCGGTCGCAGCCGCGCTCGCGCATGGCGAAGAGCAGCTCGATGCCGGTGCGCGCCCCGAGGCGGTAGTCGATGAGGTAGACCTGGTACTCGTTGCGGTCGGCGGCGGCCAGCGCCGACTCGTAGTCGGCGACCCAGTCGAGGGCGATCGGCCGGCCGGGGATGTTGGCCACGAGGTCGCGGGTGACCACGTAGTCGTCCTCGTCGTCGTCCACCAGTAGGACGCGGACTTTCGACTCAGGCCGAGGCGTCGGGCTCATTCGGGGGCAACTCCACGATCTCGAGCCAGTACTTGCTCAGGGTCTTGACCACGTCGACTAAGCTCTCGAAGCGCACCGGCTTGGTGATGTACGACGACGCCATGAGGTCGTACGACTGCACGATGTCCTGCTCGGCCTTCGAGGTCGTCATGATGATGACCCGGATCGACCGCAAGTTCCGGTCTTCCTTGATTAAGCTCAGGGCCTCGCGGCCGTCCATGCGGGGCATGTTCAGGTCGAGCAGGATCAGGCCGGGCCGCGGCGAGCTGTCCGGCTCGACGTACTTGCCGCGCCGCTGGAGGTACTCCAGGAGTTCCACGCCGTCCTCGACGAAGCGCAAGTCGTTGCGAATTTTCGCCTCCCCGAACGCCTCGGCGACGAGCTGCCGGTCGTCGGCGTCGTCATCGGCGACCAGAATAGTCACCGGCAAAGTGCGGTGCGGCATGGCGTCGCTCCAACTCCAGGGTCAGGGGCAGGTCGATTGTAAACGTCGATCCCTCCCCTGGCAAACCCTCGGCGACAATTGTGCCGCCGTGCCGCTCGGCAATCTTCTTGCAGATCGCCAGGCCCAGGCCGGTCCCCTCGTACTGTTGCCGGCCATGCAGCCGCTGGAACAGCTCGAAGATGCGGGTGGCGTACTGCGGCTCGAAGCCGATGCCGTTGTCCCTCACCGTGAGCCGGTAGGACGCGGGCGTCGCCGGCAGCGGCGCGACGCTCTTCGACGGCGGCTCCGGCAGGACGGCCCGCAGGTACTTCGCGGTGACCGTCACCACCGGCGGCACGCCGGGCCGCTGGAACTTCAGGGCGTTGCTGATGAGGTTCTGGAAGAGTTGCCGCATCTGCACCGGGTCGGCCGGGAGCGTCGGCAGCGGGCCGACCTCGACGCGGCCGTCGCTCTGGGCGATGCGGATTTCGAGGTCCGAGAGCACGTCGCGGACGACGGCGTTGAGGTCCACGGGGGCCAGCGGGTTGACTTTGGTGGTGACGCGGGAGAACGACAGGAGGTCGTCGATGAGCCGGCGCATGCGGCCGGCCGAGTCGAGCATCCGGGTGATGTAGTCCTGGCCCTGCTCGCCGAGGCCGGCCTTGAAGCGCGTGCTGAGGCGGTCGCCGAAGGCCTGGATCTTGCGCAGCGGCTCCTGGAGGTCGTGCGAGGCGATGTAGGCGAACTTCTCCAACTCCTCGTTACTGCGCCGCAACGCGAGTGTGCGGCGCTCGACGAGGTCTTCGAGCTGCCCGGCCTGCTGCTTACTGTCGTCGATGTCGGTGCAGGTGCCCAGCCAGCGGGCGACCTGGCCCTTCTCGTTGTGGATGGGGTTGGCGCGGGCCAGGAACCAGCGGTAGGTGCCGTCGGCGGCGCGGAAGCGGTACTCGATTTCGTAGGGGGTGCCGGTCTCGACCGACACCTGCCACCGGGCCTTGCTGCGGGCCAGGTCGTCGGGGTGCAGCGGGCCGCTCCAGCCCCAGCCGAGGCTCTGCTCGGGGGTCAGGCCGGTGAAGTCGTACCAGCGCCGGTTGTAGTACTCGTGGTAGCCGTCAGGCCGGGTCATCCAGACGATCTGCGGCATCGCCTCGGCCATCGTGCGGAAGCGCGCCTCGCTCTCCAGGACGCGGGCCTCGGCCTCGGCCGCCGCGGTGACGTTGATGCCGATCACGCCCAGCCCCGGCCGCTCGGCCCGCCTCGAAATCACGGGGAAGACCGACACCTCCCAGATCTCGTCGGCGATGGCCAGCCGGCGGCCGACCGACGGCACCAGCCGCCTCGAGATTTCGAGGTACTCCTCCTGCAACTTCAGCGGGAAGTTGGGCGGCAACTCCTCGACCGACTTGCCGATGTGGGCCTCGACCGGGGCGCGGTTGAGCTTGGCGAAGGCGTCGTTGATGTGGATGTAGCGCAAGTCGGCGTCGTAGTAGGCGATGCCGCACGGCGCGTTGCGGAAGAAGGCGTCGAGCTGGTTCAGGGCCGTCTCGGCCTCGTCCTTGGCCCGCCGGAGCGCGGCGACCCCGGCCGCGCGCCGGGCCATCTGCTGGCGAACGAGCGTCGCGGCGACGAAGACGACGCCCACGGCCAGGACCGCCCCGATGACGTGGGTCGTCAGGGCGGTGCCGCGCAACTCGGTCTCTTGCACCTCGTCGCCCGTCAGGAGTCGGTTCTGCTCCTCGGTGAGCGTGGCCACCTCGCCGCGGAGGTTGTCCATGACCGTCTTGCCGACGTTTTCGCCGACCTCGTCGGCGGCGGCGTCCCGGCCGCGCGTGTCGCGGGTGGCGATCGTCCGGCGCATTTCGACGAACTTCGCCCCGACCAGTTGCTCGATCTGGTCGAGTCGCCCCGGCTGCCCGGCGAGCATCCCCCGGAGTTTCCCCAGGGACTCGGGGAGCCCGGCCTCGGCGTCGCGGTACGGCTGGAGGTATTGGGGGTCGCCGGTGAGGAGGTAGCCGCGGTGGCCGGCCTCGGCGTCCTTCATCAGCGACAGCGTTTCCACCAGTTCGGCGCGGGTGGCCAGGCGCGACTTGACGGTGCGGTCCCGTACCAGCATCCGCTCGATGTTGAAGATGCCCACGGCGGCGTTGGCGAAGACCGCCACGGCGACCATGACCCAGATCAGCGAGTCCCGACTCATAACGGCTTCCGGGTGGGGGCCGGCGGGTTGGGACATCGATTGCTCATTCCCGGCCCCCCGCCTGACTATATTAACGGCGGCACACTCCCGCGAGAGCTAACCGTGAACCCGTCGCACCAACGCGTCCTCGTCGCCGAGGACCTGCAAGACACCCGCGAGAGTTTGCAAGAACTCTTGCAACTCAAGATGGGCCTCGAAGTCGATACCGCCGCCGACGGCGGCATCGCGCTGGAGATGCTGCGCAAGCAGCGCTACAGCGTCCTGGTGACCGACTTGCGCATGCCCAAGAAGACCGGCATGCAGCTCATCGAGGCGATCCAGGCCGAGCGCATCCCCGTCACGGTGATCGTCACGACCGGCCACGGCGGCATCGCCGAGGCGGTCGAGGCGATGCGCCAGGGCGCGTTCGACTTCCAGGTCAAACCGGCTGACCCGCAACATCTGTCCCTGGTCGTCAAGCGGGCGCTCGAGTCGCGCGCGCTCCAGGACGAAGTCGCCGCGCTGCGGGCGGAGTTGCAGGGGCTGCACTCGTTCCAGAACGTCGTCACCAAAAGCCCCCGGATGCACGACATCTTCGAGCTGATCGGCAACATCGCCGACACCGCGAGTACCGTGCTGATCATCGGCGAGACCGGCACCGGCAAGGAGCAGGTCGCCCGCGCCATCCACACCGCGTCGAAGCCGCACCGCACGGGCATCTTCTCGGCGATCAACTGCGCGGCGTTACCCGAGACGTTACTCGAGAGTGAGCTGTTCGGCCACGAGAAGGGGTCGTTCACGGGGGCCGCGACCCAACGCAAAGGCCGCTTCGAGCTGGCCAACGGCGGGACGCTGTTCCTCGACGAGATCGGCGACGTGCCGCTGTCGATGCAGGTCAAGTTGCTGCGCGTCTTGCAGGAGCGGCGCTTCGAGCGCGTCGGCGGCTCCGAGTCGATCGCCATCGACGTGCGGGTGGTCGCCGCGACGCACCAGGCGCTCGAGAAGCTCGTCAAGGAGGGCAAATTCCGCGAGGACTTGTACTACCGGCTCAACGTCATCCGCATGGAGATCCCGCCGCTGCGCGAGCGCCCGGAGGACGTGGCGGTGCTCGCCGACCTCTTCTGCCAGCGCTACGCCCGCCCCGGCAAGGCGGTCCCGACGGTCGGCCCCGAGGCGATGGCGGTGCTGGCGAAGTGCGAGTGGCCGGGCAACGTGCGGCAACTCGAGAACGCCATCGAGCGGGCCTGCATCACCTGCACCGACGGCGTCATCGCCGTCAAGAACCTGCCGCCGGACGTGGCCCGGCGCACCGAGGGCGGCAAGCACCCGTACCAGGTCGATCTGAGCCGGCCGCTCACCGAACAGCTCACCGAATTGACCTCGGCATTCGAGGAGCGTTATTTGAGAAAAGCGTTGCGCAAGACGCGCGGCCACGTCGGCAAGTGCGCGACGCTCACCGGCCTGTCGCGGCGCAGCATCACCGACAAGATTGCGCAGCACAAAATTGATAAAGCCCAGTTCAAGCAAGACTAGCGGCGATTCGGCGAGTCAGGCGGTGACGGGACAGCGGTTTGGCACGCGGGCTGCTTCGTTCCCCGTCGTCCAGCCGGTAACCGTTGCCGGCTCCCTCCTGAATAGCTTTTGCGAAGGATGCGACCATGTCTGAGACTGGCAAGAAGATCAAAGAAACCCTGTCCGACGCCGCCGACGCCGTCAAGCACGCCGGCCAGAAGGTCGCCGAGAAGGTCGGCGACGCCGCCGAAGTGGTCCGCGAGAAGGTCCACAGCGCGACCGAAGCCGCCTCGGAGAAGGCCACCGAAGTCAAGCACGACGTGAAGGACCTGGCCAACAAGGCCAACGACAAGGCCCACGACCTCGCCCACAAGGCGAACGACAAGGCCCACGAACTCGCCGGCAAGGCCAAGGGCACGACCGACAAGGTCGAAGACAAGGCCCGCGACGTGGCGAAGGACGCCGGCAACGCCATCAAGGACGCCGGCGACAAGGTCAAGAAGCAAGGCAACTAACGCCGGTCGTGATGTCTGTACGCCGCGGCCCGAGGTTTCCCCCGTGGAGACCTCGGGCCGCGGCCGTTGACGCATCGACTTTGCCGCGGCCAACCCCTTCTGGCATCGCCGTTGCATCTCCCTCGATTGCGTACCCCACCCCGACCTTTTGCCGTGATGAAGGACCCCCACCGTGGCCACCACCCCCACCGTCGCCCTGCCGACCCCGGCGACTTCCGACTCCGCGACCGTCGCCGAGGCTCTCAACTCGCTGTTGCGCGGCGAAATCTCCGCGATCGAAACCTACGAGCAGGCGCTGCCGAAGTTCGACGACAGCGCCCACCAGGCGAGCCTGAAGACTATCGGCGACGAGCACGCCCTGGCGGCCGACACCCTGCGCGACAAGGTCCGCGCGGCCGGCGGCGAGCCGTCCACCGGCTCCGGGCCGTGGGGCAGTTTCGCGGCGGTGGTCACCGGGGCCGCCAAGCTCATCGGGCCGCAAAGCGTGCTCGCCGCGCTCAAGCAGGGCGAGGAGCACGGCATCAGCCAGTACGAAAAGTCCCTCGAAGCGGACGGCCTGACGCCCGAGTACAAGAACCTCGTCCGCGCCGACCTGCTGCCGCGTTGCCGCAAGCACGTGGCGCAACTCGAGATGATGATTGCCGCCGTCAGCAAGTCTTAAGTCTGGCACGCCATGTGCTTTCATTTCTGACAAGTTCCCAACACCCCGGCGGCGACCTTCCGCGCTGTCGCCGGCTGACATAGTCGATCCCTCGTTTCAACCCGCGTCGCCGGATTGTCTCAATCGGCGACGCGGCTTCACCATACGCCTTCCAAACCCCAGACACCTTTCTTAAGGAGTTCCCACAATGCTTCGCTACTCGATCGTGTTCTTGCTGATTGCCCTCGTCGCCGGAGCTATGGGCTTCGGCGGCATCGCCGGCAGCGCCAGCATGATCGCCCAGATCCTGTTCTTCGTGTTCCTGGTGCTGTTCATCCTGTCGCTGGTCCTCGGCCGCCGCTCCCCGGTCGATGCGGTTTAGTCGAATGCCGTGACGCACCGCGACCGGGCCTGTCATCTTACGACAGGCCCGTTTCGTTACTCGACTGCCCTTCTCACTAAACTACACCAGAGTTCTTCACCATGACTGCCACTCAGGACGCGGAAATGACCGTGCCGACCTCGCTCACGGCCCTCGGTGCCACGCCCCATACGGGCGGGGTGTCGTTCCGCGTCTGGGCCCCCCACGCCAAGGCGGTCGCCGTGGTCGGCGGGTTCAACGACTGGAAGCCCGACGCCGCCCCGATGGCGGCCGACGAGGGCGGCTACTGGTCGGCCGACGTGCACGAGGCGGCGGTCGGCGACGAGTACCGCTACCTGCTGACGGTCGCAGACGGGACGACGGTCAGCCGCATCGACCCGTACGCCAAGCAGGTCACCAACTCGGTCGGCAACGCGGTGGTCGCCGACCCCGACTTCGACTGGGGCGAGGGCGAGTTCGTCGCGCCGTACTGGAACGAGATGGTGATCTACGAGTTGCACGTCGGCACCTTCAACCAGACGCCGGGCGTCGAGGACTTGCCGTCGAAGCTGGCGAGCGTGACGGCGAAGTTCGGTCACTTGAAGAAGCTGGGGATCAACACGATCCAGGTCATGCCGATCGCCGAATTCGCCGGCGACTTGTCGTGGGGTTACAACCCCGCGCACATCTTCGCCGTCGAGAGCGCCTACGGCGGGCCGGCGGCGTTCAAGCAGTTCGTCAAGGACGCCCACGCCAGCGGCTTCGCGGTGATCGTCGATGTCGTCTACAACCACTTCGGCCCGAGCGACCTCGACATCTGGCGCTTCGACGGCTGGAGCGAGAACGACGGCGGCGGCATCTACTTCTACAACGACTGGCGCAAGGAGACCCCGTGGGGGGCGACGCGCCCGGACTACGGCCGCCAGGAGGTCCGCGAGTACATCCGCGACAACGCGATGATGTGGCTCGGCGACTACCGCGTGGACGGCCTGCGCATGGACATGACGCTGTACATCCGCAGCGTGCGGGCCGACGGCGAGCCGAACCTGCCCGAGGGGTTCACGATGCTCCAGTGGATCAACTCCGAGATCCGCGCCAAGCACCCCAACGCGCTGACCATCGCCGAGGACTTGCAGAAGAGCGACGCGCTGACCGCGAGGCCGGAGCACGGCGGCGCGGGCTTCGGCAGCCAGTGGGACGACCAGTTCGTCCACCCGGTGCGCGAGGCGGTCATCACGATGTCCGACGAGCACCGCTCGATGGCGGCCGTGGCGAGCGCCATCACGCACCGCTACAACGGCGACGCCTTCCAACGCGTGATCTACAGCGAGTCGCACGACGAGGTGTCGAACGGCCGCGCGCGGGTGCCGCACGAGATCGACCCCAGCGGGGCGAACAACTACTTCGCCCAGAAGCGCTCGACGCTCGCGGCGGCGCTGGTGTTCACCGCGCCGGGCATCCCGATGATCTTCCAGGGCCAGGAGTTCCTCGAAGGCGAGTGGTTCCGCGACGACGTGCCAGTCGATTGGGACAAGCGCGACGAGTACCGCGGCATCGTGAAACTGTACCGCGACCTCATCAACCTGCGACTGAACAAGTCCGACCTGACGCGCGGCCTGTGCGGCCAGCACGTCGAGATTTTGCACGTCAACGACGACGCCAACGTGATCGCGTTCCGGCGTTGGAAGGAGGGCGGCCCCGGCGACGACGTGGTGGTGGTGCTGAACTTCCACCGCGACGCCCGCCACGGCTACGCGCTGGACTTCCCGGCGGCCGGCACCTGGAAGTTGCGGCTTAACAGTGACTGTAAGGGCTACAGCGACGCCTTCCACGGCGAGCCGGTCGGCGACGTGCAGGTGGCCGAGAAGAGCGTCGCGATCGACATCGCCCCGTACAGCGTGCTGGTGTTTAGCCAGGACCGGGGGTAGGTTTTAAGGCGAGCCGGAAGCGTCAGCGCCCGGAGTTCTTGCGCAACGTCGCTGTCGCGAAGAACTCCGGGCGCTGACGCTTCCGGCTCGCCACTCAACGACATCGGACATTGGCCCTCACAATCCCCCGCCGCCCATGCCATTCGGGGCAGTTGTCAGAATCGGTACGCGACTCTGACTCGTCTTTCCGTCATACTACCCACACTTCGCGTTGCCCCTGGTGGCCCGCGGGTCGGGAACGGGAGTGGAGGGACTCATGACGGCACTGGTGACGGGGGACCGGCTGCTCGACATCCTGCGGCGCAGCGGGCTGGTCGCCGACGCGCGGCTGGTCCCGTTCGCCGCCCGGCCGGACCTCGTCGCCGACGCCACGGCCCTCGCGGCGGCGCTGATCGCGGCCGGCCTGCTCACGCCGTTCCAGGCGAAACTGTTGCTGGCCGGCAAGTACCGCGGGCTGGTGCTCGGCAGTTACCGGATTCTCGACCAGATCGGCCGCGGCGGCATGGGCACCGTCTACCTGGCGGAGCACGCCAGCCTGAAGCGCAAGGTCGCCGTGAAGGTCTTGGCGGGCCACCAGGCGACGACGGACCACGGCACGGCGCAGTTCTACCGCGAGGCGCAAGCGGCCGCGGCGCTCGACCACCCCAACATCGTCAAGGTCTACGACATCGGCCGCTTCGGCAGCGTGCATTACATCGCGATGGAGTACGTTGACGGGCGGACCCTGGCGCAACTGCTCGCGGCCGGCCCCGTGCCGTTCGACGCCGCCGCCGACTACGTCGCGCAGGCCGCCGCCGGGTTGCAGGCGGCCGGCGACCGCGGCTTCGTGCACCGGGACGTCAAGCCCGAGAACCTGATCGTCGATCGCGGCGGCACGCTGAAGATTCTCGACCTCGGCCTGGCCCACGAGGCCGCCGCCGTCGGGGCCGACCGGCCCGCCCTCGACACCGCCAGCGTTCACGGCACCCCCGACTACATCGCGCCGGAGCAGGCGCTGAACGCCCCGGTGGACATCCGCACCGACATTTACTCGCTGGGCGTGACGTTCTACGCGCTGCTGACCGGCCGGCCGCCGTTCACCGGCACGACGAGCCAGAAGCTCTTGCAGCACCAGTTGAACGCCGCCCCGCCGTTCGGCGACCTGCCGACGCCGCCGCCGCCGGAGTTGGAGCGGGTCGTCGCGAAGATGATGGCGAAGCGTCCGGCCGACCGCTACCAGCAGCCGGCCGACGTGATCGACGCCCTCGCGCCGTGGCTGTCGCCGAGCGCCCTGGCGGCGACGCAGACGTGGTCCACGGGCGCGACGCTGAGCCGCTCTAGCACCAGCGTAACGGCCCTGCCCGATCCGCCTGCGCCGAAGTCGCGCGCCTGGCTGTTGCCGGCGGCCGGGGTCGTCCTGGCGGCGCTGGTGGTCGCCTGCGTAGCCGCGGCCGTCGTGCTACTGGGGTGAAGCCAGCCGGGCCGCGACCGCCGGGTCGGCCGGGACGTAGACGCGCTCGCGCGGGGTCACGAGTTCGGCGACGCCGCGGCTCGCCAGGCACTCGCGCTGCTCGGCGACGAACTCCGTCAGGTCGATCACTTCCAACAACTCGCGTCGGCCGAAGGCTTCGAGAACCTCGCCGCGCAGGCCGAGCTGGATCGCCCGCCGCTCCAGCTTAGCGCCGGCCGGGTTGTGGTCCGGGTCCCACTGAAGTCGCACGGCCGAGCGCGCCACCGCCTTCGACCACTCCGCTTCGGTGGCGAACTCCTCGGGGGCCCACGACGACGGCACCGCCGCGGCGAGGAGGCCGTCGAAGAACGCCCGGCGGACGCGCAACGCCAGCGTCACTTCCTGGTCCGGCTTGGTGCCCCACCCGGAGCGGAACATCATCCACAGGAAGTTCGGCTTCACCCAACTCATGCGCGAGTAGCTGAACTCCCCGCCGAGGACGCCGTGGGCGGCCGCGAACTGCCCGATGGCCGGCCGGTAGGCCTGGTAGACGAGGACGGTCTCGTCGTCGAACTGCGCGAGGACGTGCCGCCCCGCCTTCGGCCAGGCGTCGAGTTGGTCGCGGTACGCCTCGGTGACGAGCATGGGGTGAACCTTTCCGTCGATGGTCAAGTGGCCGGCGAGCCAAGAGCGTGAGCGACTGGAGGTCTTGCGAACGCGCACTCGGTCACCGGCTCGCCGAGCGATTCGAGGTGCCGGCGCGCGGCCGCGAGGAGTTGGTAGTCCTCGGCATCCCAAACTTCCGCGTCGGCCCACCCGGCGACGTTGGCGACGAGTTGCCCGACGCGCCAGTGGGGGTAGCGGCGCGCGAGTTCGGCGAGGGCCGCGAAGAGTTCGGCGGGGTCGGCTTCGCTCATGGCAGTGCGTCCTGAACTTGACCGGCGAGCGGGGGACGAGAGTCCTCCGAGGAATCTCCCACCCCGTGCCACTTCCATGCGGTGCAGTCTACTCCGGTGGGGAGTCTCGGGGGG
>JANXTD010000647.1 GCA_025352585.1 Fimbriiglobus sp. | reverse complement strand
ATCTACACGCGGCTCAAGGTCGCCGGGGTCGAGGTCGCCAGCATGGGCCTCGTCGAGTCGGAGCGCGACACCGACGAGGTCATCCAGGTCATCGAGGACCGCCAGGGCATCTACCGCAAGCTGATCGTCCGCGACGGCAAGCTCGCCGGGGCGATGCTCGTCGGCAACACCGAGGCCGCCCCCACGCTGATCCGCCTCTACGACCGAGACGAGGCCCTGCCGCCGAACCGCCTCGACGTGCTCGCCTCGCCCGGCGGCGGCGTCGGGACGCTGGCGACCGGCCCCGAAATCTGCAACTGCCACCACGTCGGCGAGAACGCGCTGGCGGAAGCCATCCGCGGCGGCGCGACGACCGTCACCGAACTCTCCCGCTGTACCAAGGCCGGCACCGGCTGCGGCTCGTGCCGCGGTGCCCTCGCCAGCCTCATTTCCAAACACGCGCCCAGCGCCTGACCCCGCCCGAGAAAGGCTCCCCTCAATGCCCCCCTCGACGACCGAAACCCCCGCCGACACTGGCAGCCCGCCGGGTGCGCAGCGCGTGCTGTGGCTCTCGACGACCGCATTCACGCTGATGTTCGCCGTCTGGCTGATGCTCGGCATGCTGAGTATCCCCATCAAGAACGAACTCGGCCTGACCGACGGCCAGTTCCTGCAACTCACGATCGCCGCAATGCTTTCCGGGTCGCTGCTCCGGTTCAACTTCGGCGTCTGGACGGACAAGTACGGCGGCCGACGGGTGCTGACGGCTTTGCTACTGCTGAGCGTCATTCCGACGTTACTGGTCAGCCAGGTCACGAGCTTCGCCCAACTCCTTGGCTGCGCGCTGATGTACGGCGTGGCGGGGAACTCGTTCACCGTCGGCATCGCCTGGAACGCCGCCTGGTTCCCGCGCGCCAAGCAGGGCTTCGCGCTCGGCGTCTTTGGGGCCGGTAACGTCGGGGCGTCGGTGACGAAGCTGATCGGGCCGTTCCTGATCGCGGCGATCCCGGCGGCCGGCTACTTCGGCGGCGTGATCCCCGGCGGCTGGCGCGTCATCCCCGTCTTCTACGGCACGCTGCTGGTCGTGATGGCCGCGGCCGTCTGGTTCCTGTCGCCGAAGGTCGATCGCTGCCCCGGCCGCGGCCGGAAGTTCGTCGAGATGGTGCAGCCGCTCAAGAAGTTCCGCGTCTGGGAGTACTGCCTGCACTACGTCGTGGTGTTCGGCGCGTACGTCGCCTTCTCGGGCATGTTGCCGATGTACTTCTACAAGAACTACGCGGTCGAACTGGCCCCGATGCTCGGCCTGTCGCCGGAGGTCAGTGCCGAGGTCGGCAAGCTCGTCAAACTCAGCGGCGATGAGTACAAGGCCGCCCTCGCCGCGATCCCCGCCGCCAAGGCCGAGATGGCGTACTTAACGAAGATCATCGGCTTCGTCGTCGCGTTCCTGTACGTCTTCCCCGCGTCGCTGCTGCGGCCGTTGGGAGGCTACCTGTCGGACGTGTACGGCCCGCGCCCAGTGATGATCGGCGTCTTCGTCGCGATGCTGATTTCGGGCACGCTGCTCACACTGCCGCTGGGCCTGTCCGTGGTGCCGTTCACGCTCTTGCTGTTCGTGCTGGGGGCGGGCATGGGCATCGGCAAGGCGAGCGTGTACAAGCTGATCCCCGACCAGTTCCCCAACGACGTGGGCGCGGTCGGCGGCCTCGTCGGCATGTTGGGCGCGCTGGGCGGCATCCTGATCCCGCTAGGCGTCGCCCCGCTGCAAGCGGCGACCGGCATGCCGAGCGTCCTCTTCGGCGTACTGCTGGCGCTGACCGCGCTCTCGACGACGATCTACGCCGTGATGGAGCTGTCGGCCCGCAAGACTAAGGTGCCCGCCGAGGTGGTCGAGGCACAGTTGGTGTAAACAAGTGGCGAGCGAAGAGCGTCAGCGACTGGAGTCTCCGCATGAAGGCTCCGGGCGCTGACGCTTGTAACGTCGGTGTCACCGGGACTTCAGCTCGAACGCGCAGCTGTTGTCGCCGAGGGTCAGGGTCTGCTTGAGCGTGGTCTTGACGTTGTATTGGGGCGGCACGAACTGGACCGTCTCGTCGGTCTGGCCGTCGGGGCCTGGGCCGGACACCTTGCGGCCGGTCTTGCGGTAGGCCGTGACGGACACCGCGTAGTCTCCGGGGGCGAGGCCCTCGGCGCGCGGGATGGCGAACTTGCCGTCGGCGACCTGCCCGGACGTGCTGCCGGCCGCCGACGAGAACACGACCATCCCGGACGGGAGCGGCACGCCGTCGAGCGTCACGGTCCCGACGACGACGGCGGCGGGCCGCTCGGGCACGGCGTCGCTCGCGCAGCCGACGCAGAAGAGGCTCAGGGCGGCCGCGACGAGGAGGCGTGACATAGGCACCGGGGTGTCCGTGGGGTGTCGGGCGGGCGAGGGCGGGGCCTTACGGCAGTTGGATCGATTCGATCGAGCCGAGTTCGCCCGCCATGCTGGACGCGGCGGTCCAGGCGCTGGGGTCCACGGAGTTGGTCGCGAAGCGGCACGAGCCGTCGAGGAGCAGCAGGTTGACGCCGCCGGTGTGCCGGCTCTTGGCGTAGAGGGCGTGGTACGAGCTGTCGGGGGCCGACGTGCAGGGCGTCAGGGCGTCGCCGGCGCAGCGCTCGGTCACCTCGCTGGCGGTCGAGTTGGGCGTCTTGTCGTGGACGTACTGCACGCAGCCGGAGTCGGCGAACAGTGCCCCGCGCGAGTCGTTGTTGGGCGACTTGCGGATCTCCGAGACGGCGGCGGTGTTCGACAGGCCGTCGGTGACGCTGGCGACGCGGGCCGGCTGGCCGTGGGTGAACGGCCCCTTGACGGTGAGTTGGTCCTGCTCGCCGCGGGTCGGCACGCGCTTGTACAGGCCCATGCCGGTGTTGGCGGCGTAGTTGCCGCGGAACCCGAAGTCGTTCGTGGTGTTGAAGATCGTGGCGTCGATGTCCGAGGGGCAGGCGAAGCCGTTGAGCTTGTTGCCGCGCACCGCCTGGTTCGCGCCGGTCCACCAGCTCTGCGTGGCGTTGAACTGTGTGAACACGGCCCCCTGCTCTAGCTGCGGCAGGATCAGCCGGACCCACGAGCCGTACAGTTGCGAGTTGCCGGCCCCGTTCGCGACGGGGATGACGTGGCCCTCGGGGAAGTTGCCGTTGGTGTCGTGGTAGTTGTGGAGTGCCAAGCCGATCTGCTTGAGGTTGTTGGTACACTTGAGGCGGGCGGCCGCCTCGCGGACCTTCTGCACGGCGGGCAGTAGGAGGCCAATCAGGATCGCGATGATGGCAATCACCACCAGCAACTCGATCAGGGTGAAACCACGGCGGGCGGGGTCGCGGGGTGTCATGGCGGGGGTCTCCGAGTAGGAAGCGGCAACGAGTCCATCCGGTGCGTGTGACACCGTGTACGTGGCCATACGGCGGCATCGTACCACGCGACGACGGTACCTACGAACGGAATCTGGCCGATTTTCCTGCGCGGGCGGCTGCGCCGTCCGGCCAATGCCCAAGTTGCGTAACGACGCGGACGCCGTGGTTGGCGTGGCCGGCGTCGTTAACCGCGCGACTGCCAGGCCGACGGGTCGCGGGACGTGTGGAACACGGCCACCACGTTGATCCTGTGGAAGTACACCGCGTAGGGGTACCGCGTCACCGGAGCCTCGCGCACGCCGGGGTGGACCTCGAGGAAGGCGTCCGGGGTGGCGGCGATCCGTGCCAGGGCTCGCCGCACCGCAGTCGTGAAAGTCGCGCCGCGTCCCGGCTGCCGCCTCTCCTACCAATCCGCCGCCTCGTCGAACTCGGCTTGAGCGAGGCGACGGAGGATCAGGAGTGGGGTCATCGCGCGAACCGGGCGAGCGCGGCCGCCTCGACCTGCTCCCACGGCACGCCGTCTTCGGGGTTGGCCACCAGGTCCGCGAGCCGCCGGTCGAGTTCGTTTCGCTTGGCGGGCGACAGGGGCTGAGGAGCCTGTTCCGCGGCCAGGCTGTCGAGAATCTCTTGGGCGAGCGCGATGCGCTCCGCCGCGGTCATGCGGTCGATCCCCAACTCTTCGAGTGTTGACATCGGTCGGCCTCCACCGGGTGGGTACGTCACCAGTTTACCCGACGACACGCGGCGAGTGAATCGCGAACGCGGCGTCACGCTCAGTTCTCGGTCACGCGCCGCGGACGATGTGGTCGTAGTCGGCGTGCGAACCGATCCAGAACCAGATCGGGCCGCCGTCGCCGTCGATCGCCAGCGCCCGGTGTCCGATGCCGACCCGCACCGACCAGATGCGGCCGACCCGCTTGAAGTGGAGCGACGGGTGCCGGGCGTCGGCACGCAACAGGGCGTAGTTCGCGGTCGCGAGCCGCCGGACGGCCTCAGGTAACAGGTTGAAGCAGTCCCAGAAATCGGCGGTGGTGTGGTGGCTCATAGCGGCCGGGTCTGGCCGGCGCGGTGCTGGGCGAGTGCCCGCTCGGCCAGGGCGTCCAGCCGGCCCGCACGCTCGTCCTGCTCGATCTGGGCGTCCCACGCGGCTTCGGCCCGCTCGTTCAACCAGTCCCGGACGCGGGCCACCTGCTCGGGCGGCAGCTGCGCGATGGCGGCGGTGATCGCTTCGACGGTGTTCACGGCCAGTCCCCCCGTTACAGTAGGTACCCCCCACATCTTATCAGAGTCCCCGCCCCGCCCCGCCAGGGCTACGCAGAGATTGAGACTGGGGCGGTGATCATTGCGACGGCCTGGTGGGGGAACGCAGCCAATCGGCGGGTCGTCGCCGCCAGGCTCGAGTCGTCTTCGCAGCGCAGCAGGTGGATGGCCGCGTTCCGCAGCGACGCCAGCACCCGCGCCGACTGGCCGACCCGCAC
>JANXTD010000638.1 GCA_025352585.1 Fimbriiglobus sp. | reverse complement strand
GGCGGCGGGGGCACCCGGCGAGCCGGTCAGCGACCTGCCGCCGCCCGCGGCCGACCTCGACCGGCTGGTCGCACAAGCCCCGCCGATGGCCGGGCTGGAGTACCTGACGGCGGACGCCGTCGCCGGGTGGTGGCGCGACCTCGACGCGCTGACCCGCGGCGTGGCCGGCGCGCACGCCGGCGGGGTGCCGGGGTACTTGCGGGCCCGCGACCCGCGCTGGCGTTCCGTCGGCCGGGTGACGTTCCACCTGGCGGAGAACCGCCGCGACCCGGAGCACCCGTTCGCCTTCCTGGCCACGTTCGCCAACGGCCTGACGCCGCAGGGCCAGGTGAAGCACGAGCCGCTCGGTCGGGCACTCCAGCAGTACGCCGGGGAGCAGAACCGGGCGGCCATGCTGGCGCTGCTGCTGCCGATCTCCCGCGCCGCCGAGTCGGCGGCGTGGGTCGGCCGGCTGGTCGAGTCGGGGGAGATTTACCACCCGCTCGCCTGGACGCCGGCCGAAGCCTACGACTTCCTCAAGGCGATCCCGGCCCTGGAGGCGAGCGGGTTGGTCGTCCGCGTGCCCGACTGGTGGTCGGCCCAGAAGCCGGCCCGGCCGCGCGTCAGCGTGAAGGTCGATGCCAAGAACGCCACCGGGGTCACCGCCGAGGCGATGCTGGACTTCTCCGTCGGCGTGAGCCTCGAAGGGGAAGCGCTCGGCCCTGACGAAATCGCGGCGTTGCTCGAAGCCAGCGGCGGCCTGGTGCGGCTGAAGGGCAAGTGGGTCGAGGTCGATCGGGAGCGCCTGCGGCAAGCCCTCGACCACTGGAAGGGCGTCGCGCGGGAGGCCGGCCGGGACGGCCTTTCGTTCTTCGACGGCATGCGGTTGCTCTCCGGGGCGGCCGTCGCCAAGCCCGACGAAGTCACCGACCCGCAGTCGATCCGCGAGTGGTCGGGCCTGACCGCCGGCGCGGCACTGGACGCGGTCCTGAAAGACCTCCGCGCCCCCGAAACCCTCCAGCGGACGGTCCCGCCCGACTTGCACGCCGAGTTGCGGCCGTACCAGCAGAGCGGCTACGCCTGGCTGCGCTTCGCCGTCCGCCTGGGCCTGGGGGCGTGCCTGGCCGACGACATGGGCCTCGGCAAGACGGTGCAGGTCATCGCCCTGCTGCTCGACTTGAAGCGGGACGGGCCGAGGCAAGCCAGCCTGCTCGTCGTCCCGGCGTCGCTCATCGCCAACTGGAAGTCGGAGCTGGCGAAGTTCGCGCCGTCGATCGCCTTCGCCGTGGCCCACCCGTCCGAGGCGGCCGCCGGGGGGATCGGCCCGGACAACGCCGACACGTTCGACCTGGTCGTGACCACCTACGGCGTGCTCGTCCGGGCCGACTGGATCCGCCGGCACCCGTGGCGGGTCGCGGTCCTCGACGAGGCCCAGGCGATCAAGAACTCGGGCACGAAGCAGAGCCGGGCGGCGAAGGCGTTGGTCGCCCGCGGCCGCGTCGCCATGACCGGGACGCCTGTCGAGAACCGCCTGTCGGACCTCTGGTCGCTGTTCGACTTCCTGAACCCCGGCCTGCTCGGCACGGCCAAGGAGTTCGCCGGCTTCGTCAAGCGGCAGCAGGGTGCCGCGGTGCCGTCGTTCGAGCCGTTGCGCAGTCTGGTGAGGCCGTACATCCTGCGGCGGCTCAAGACCGACAAGCGGGTCATCGCCGACCTGCCGGACAAGACCGAGGTCAAGGCGTACTGCGCGCTGAGCAAGTACCAGATCGCGCTCTACGTGAGTGCGGTCGCCGACCTCGCGGCGCAGTTGAAGGCCAGCGACGGGATGCAGCGGCGCGGCGTCGTGTTAGCGCAACTCATGCGGCTCAAGCAGATTTGCAACCACCCGGCCCAGGGGGTCGGCACGAACGACTACGCGGCCGACCGCAGCGGCAAGTTCCGCCGGCTGGCGGAGATCGTCGAGGAGGTCGCGGCCCGACAGGAGAAGCTGCTGGTCTTCACCCAGTTCCGCGAGATGACCGACCCGCTCGCCGACTACCTCGCTACGCTCTTCGGCCGGCCCGGCCTGGTCCTGCACGGGGGCACGGCCGTCAAGGCGCGTCAGGACTTCGTCAACCGGTTCCAGCGCGAGGACGGCCCGCCGTTCTTCGTCCTGTCGCTCAAGGCGGGCGGCACCGGGCTTAACCTGACGGCGGCGTCCCACGTCGTCCACTTCGACCGCTGGTGGAACCCGGCCGTCGAGAACCAGGCGACCGACCGGGCCTTCCGGATCGGCCAGAAGAGGAACGTCCTCGTCCACAAGTTCATCTGCCGGGGGACGGTCGAGGAGCGGATCGACGAGATGATCGAGCGCAAAAGCCACGCCGCCGGCGAGGCGATCGGCGGCGGCGAACCGGGCGAAGTCTTGCTGACGGAAATGGACGACGCTACGTTGTTAAAAATGGTGACGCTCGACTTGAACCGGGCGACCGACGGCTGATTCAGTCCACTACACGCGGGGCACGCCGATGGGATTCGACTACGGATTCAAGCCCTACGTCCCCGTCGCCCAGCGCCGCGCCCAGGCCGCCCACGAGGTCGCCAAGCGGGCCCAAAAAGGGCAGTCGGCGGCCCCCGTCGTCATCGACGGCCGGACGATCGCCGCGACCTTTTGGGGCCAGGCGTGGTGTACCAACCTCGAAGGCTACAGCGACTTCGCGAACCGCCTGCCGCGCGGCCGGACATACGTCCGCAACGGCTCGGTCGTGGACCTGAAGGTCGCCGCGGGCAAGGTCACCGCGCTGGTCAGCGGGTCGGAACTGTACGAAGTGCGCATCGACATCACCGCCCTGCCGGCCGCGCAGTGGCTCGCGCTCAAGGCGCAGTGCGCGGGCCGGATCGGCACGCTCGTGGAACTCCTCCAGGGCAAGCTGTCGAAAGCCGTTATGGAGACGGTCGCCGACCGGGCGCGTGGGCTGTTCCCGAAGCCGAAGGAGATCACGATGCGGTGCAGTTGCCCGGACTCGGCCGGGATGTGCAAGCACGTGGCCGCGGCGATGTACGGCGTGGGCCACCGCCTCGACTCGTCGCCGGAAACGCTGTTCCTGCTGCGGGGCGTGGACCACCGCGACCTCATCCGGCAGCCGATCCCCGCCCGCATCGGGGCCAAGGGCACCGCCCCGAAAATCGCGGCGGGCGACCTCGGAGCCATCTTCGGCATCGAAATCGACGGCGAGCCGGTGGCGAAAGCGGCGGCCAAGGTCCGCGCCAAGCCGGCCGTCAAGAAGGCCGCAACGGTCCCCAAGAAGTCGTCGCCCGCGAAGCGAAAGCCAGGCCCACCGACCTGAGCGTCGTCACGCCGGGACTCGCTCGAGGTCGTCTCCCTGGGCCGCGCAGTAACGGGAGGACGACGGGTTCCGCGGCGGCTCAGGCCACAGGAGGTCCGCCAGTCGTCGCCGGTCGTGTTTGCTCGCGGACTGACTGCCCCGAACCGAGCGGCAGGCGTGCCCCGGTCCGCCAACCCCGCGTGCCTCCGCGGGCTGCCGTAACGCCCCTTCACCTCGGCGTGGATCCCGCGTCACCGGCTCAGTCAACCCCTCACGCCGGGTCTCGGCGACGCTGGGCACTCGGGATCGCCAGTCGCAGATGCACGCGCGGGTCTGTAGCGCAAGGCGAATCGATTGCCTAGTGGGTCACTTGTCACGGCCTTGGCCATAACCCTTCCACCGTCGCCGGACCGGCCGCCGCGTCTCCGCCCCCGATCCGCCCACCCCGTGCCGACGCGCTCGCGCGCGGGCCCGCCGCGCCGCCCGCTTGCCGCCCCA
>JANXTD010000636.1 GCA_025352585.1 Fimbriiglobus sp. | reverse complement strand
TGGGGCGGCAAGCGGGCGGCGCGGCGGGCCCGCGCGCGAGCGCGTCGGCACGGGGTGGGCGGATCGGGGGCGGAGACGCGGCGGCCGGTCCGGCGACGGTGGAAGGGTTATGGCCAAGGCCGTGACAAGTGACCCACTAGGTGATCTCCGCGGAAAACCGCTCGACCCGGTTCGGTCACGACGCATTCGTTGTCAAGTGCGACACGGACCCTACGGTGTCTCAGCAATCACGCCTCCACCGACGGCGTCTCGTGCGTCGCGGAGTTGCCCCGCACGACGTGCACGGCCACCCCCGGCTCCCGAACCAGGGCCGCGTCCACGTGCTCGAGGAACCCGAGGAACTCCTGCCGGCGGCGGCGCAGGCACTTCCCGATCGCCCGGCCCGTTGGCACAGGCCATGACGGTGCGGGCGCGGAGGGCGAACCGCGGGGTGCTCTTGGGCCGACCTGCCCAGGCGTTGAGCTTCTGACGCTTGTTGCCGGAGAGAACGAGCTCGGACCTGGGGCGGGCCATCGGGTACTCCTATCCGGGAGTCGAGAGCGGTCCCGGAACCCGAGAGCAAGCCGAACCGACGGATTCCCGACTCGGGACACTATCCGAGTGAACCTTGATACAGACCGAACCGGCCCCAGACGTCGGAAATCCGCCGGCCGACTGTTGACTCTGTCGTCGCTGGGCCTCGCCCCGTCACTTTTTTGGCGATTGTGTCGGGCAATTCCTCGACGCTCTGTCCGCAATCGTATTTCGGCGAACTTCGGCGACGCGCGTCTACGAATGGTGTGGTAGCTAAATTCACCGCCCCTTTCTGAGACAAGCGAAGCCTGGCCACAGCCGGCCAGCGGGCGAACATTATTGGTACCTGGCCTGTCGCTTTTGGGGCGTGCCGCTAAACTAGGCCTTCGCGCGATGAGGATTTGAAGAAATCTTCGGCGCACAGGTTGCTTGAAGTGTCTGGGCCGTGCGAACTCCCTGGGCTAACGAAAATGTCACCGGAAACTGTGACCGAAATCGACCCGAAAGCTTCCACAAACAACCGGGGTAAGCTAAGCCTCAAAAAGCGCCTGACGGCCACCGTCGAGGGCACCGACTTGAGGGCTCTCTCGGCAAACGAGCAGTTGACGGTCTACTGCTACGCCGGTCGCCTTCGGCTGTTAACGAAGCGTTACCGTCGTGGCCTCCAGAAGGAATTCGTACATAATCTGACGACGTGCCAATACTGGCGCGAGAGCTTGGGCCGACTCGCCCAGGCGGCCTACGGACTGGAGCGATTGGCCTCAAGCTCGATCGATTCGGATCGGCTGTTTTACCGAAAGTTGAGAGGACTCTACGACGAGGCCGGCGATCGGTTCTTCGTCCAGCCGCGCTCGGACGCCCAGGCGCACAAAGCGGAGGCTATCGACGCGATCGGCCGGGCGTACAAGTACGTGCGCGCCGCCTACTGGTATCTCGAACAGTGGCAGCGTGAGCGACGGACGGACGCCGAGTTTCGCGGCCTTTTGGACTCACAACTCGACTGCGTCTGCGAGTCACGACTCGCGGCGATGTCGGGTGCGGAGAACGAGAAGTTCACCGCCAAGCAGGTGGACCAACTGGTCGTCCGCTCGTTGCGGAATTTCCAGCAGTGTGAGCAGTTGGCCTCGGGGATGCCCCCGCCCGCAGCCGAAGGCGAGAATCCTGCGGTTCTCGCACTCCAGCCGTACATGGACTTGTGCATGGCCGGCCGCGAGGCGTTCCTGGCGGAACACTTGCTCCTGACGCTGTACCCCTCGAAGTGGCAGCCGGCCCGGCACGAGCAGTTCTTCGATCTGCACCGCCGCGCCGCCGCCGTCATGCCCCCCGGTTCCTTGCGGGCGGCGTGCCAGTACCGCGTTAAACTGCACAAGAAGTACCTGCCGCCGAGTCAAACTTCGCTGGCCGTGTACTTCAAGGCGGCACTGGAACCGGACTACCGGGCGGGCGAACCCACGCACGTAACGGCGATCGTCAAGGGGGCCGGATCGGGGACGGCTTCGCCCCCGGAAGTCTTTTCAGACTCTCCTCGGCCACTTGAGCGAGGCGTGGTGCTCGTCGTCGCGGCTGCCGACAAGTTACCGCGAGTCCGTATGGCACTCGCGGAAGAAATCCTGCCCTGGCACTGCGGCATCGACAAAGACGTTTACGACTTCGACCCCGTCAAGCCAGACGGCGAACTGCCACTGCCGGGCGATGTCCGGCTGATAGTCGTAGCCCTGTCGGCGCGCGATAGCGTCGAGTCGCGGCACGCGCTGCTCACAAGCCTCGACCAATTGAACCCCGTTCCTCTGCCTCCCTCCCGAGAGTGTCGCCTGGCCGTCGTCTCGAAGCTCGGCCTATTGCCTGCGGATTTCGCCGGGACGTGGCACGAAGTCGTCGAGAAGGATGCGGTCAAGACGCTACGGAGTTGGTTCCTCGCGGGCGACGGCGTGACGGTCGATGTCTCGCTGGCCCTGGCCGAGCGGCCACTGACGCCCATCGTGGACCGGGCGTGCCAACTGCTGGACAGTTGGAAGGTTCTCATCTGGGAGCCTGAACGGGAGCGAGACCTGACGCAGATCATTCACCCACTCAACCTGTACCTCCAACAGGTCAAGTCTGACGTCATCGACGGTGCCCGCGGCCCGCGGTACGGCAACGAGACTGTGTCCCTCGCGGAGGTCTGCCGCGCGGCCTTTGTCGTCGCCGTGGCCGCACAGGATCAGAAGCTCAATCGGAGGGGAGACGCGGGGGTCGAGGTGCCCAGCGATCTCGGCGACAAATTGGAGGGCCTGATCGCGTTCCCGAACGAGTTGTCCACTCTCAAGGTTCGTGGCCGCAAAGGGGAGTTGTTGGCGGTCATGATCTTGCTGTTGACCCGCTGTGTCGGCAGTTGGAACAGACCAGCCTGTGAGGCTGTCAAAGTTTCCGACAGCGTGGTCGCGGTCACGGTGACGTTCACCAGCGAAGAGCTCCCCAGCTACCAGATGTCTACACTCTGGCCTGCGCTTAAATCCGCGGGGCTACTCAAGACGTTGCCGACCGCACAGCCGGACTCAGTCACACTGGTATTTCAGACCGCCTCATGATTTTTCTTTCCGAGACGCTGAGGAACCCGTAAGCGTAGTGATGCTGCTGGATACACCCCAGATACACCGTCACTCGGATCGACCGCCCATGTCGATTTGGTACATCAACCTCCGCCCGGACCCCAAACAGGGTTCCGAAGTGGTTCCGCCCCGCGTCTGGAAAATGCTCAGGGACTTGCAACTCCGGTCCGACGATGCCGACGGGTCGGCGGTTGTCTTGTGGCCAGTAGCCCACCCGACACGAATTCCGGAGACCGCCGACCCGCCGACACCACTTGCGCAAGACGAATTGGTCGAGCTAAAAGCCGAAGTCGGTAGCACTGATGGCCCGCGGCTCGTCCTGATTGACGTGACGAGTCACGCCAAGCCCGACGCGGATTACTTGAAGAAACTCCTTGAGGTCATCCAACGCCTCGGGGGGTACACACCCCCGAGCGCGAAGGCGGATAATTGGCTCGAACGCGCCGTCCAACTCCACCTTCACATCAACAAAGACTCGATGCCGTTCGGTCCCGTCTCCTTTCACGGCGGCCCGGTTTCGATCCTGATCGCGGACGCCCCGGTCGAGGCTCCGTTCGCCCCGGTCGGCTTCACCAGCGAAAACCTGTGCGTCGAGACGCCGGAGTGCGTAACGCCGCACTTGATCCGCACGCTGGCCCGACTGGCGAGCGCCACGCGGGACACCCGTGGACAAGTCCCCGATCGGCTCGACGGCTTCCCCCTGCGGCTGTGGGACATTCCCCCCAGCCCCTGGTGGGACTACTCGCCCCAGCGGAAGGTACTCCACGCCCTTTACAAACTGTCCCCGCAGGTCGTGGACGAGATGGAGTACGCACTCGTGATCCCGAAGGGGCAGAAGGCAATAGAGGGTACCCTCGACCCCGGCGGTGGCGAGGACGACCCCGAGAGGAAGTTTCGCGCGGCGAACCTGCGTTACGTGCTGCGGCTTAGCCGGCGGCTTGCCACGTGGGGGCTGGAGGGGGACGAGGTCCAGTGTACCCTCGTGCTCGCCGACCGCGCCGGCTTTGAGAAACCGTTTGTCCCGTTGGGAGACGACCCGGCCTGCGTTTACTGCCTTGAGTTCACCGGTGAGAAAGGGTTACACCTCAGCAATCACGAACTCCGTGGTCACACCGAGATGCTCCAGACCGGAGAGTTCGCGGCCCTCGTCAATTGGCAAAGCCTCGAAATGGACTCCGCCGTCTCCCACGTCCACGCGGGCGACCACTACCGGGGCACCGCCTGCGTCCGCCTCGCCAAAGCCTTCGAGGGCTACGTGGTCTCCGTCCGGGACCACCGGGTCGAACTCTACACGAACGAACGGTTGGCCCTCTGGCACGACGGCTTCGAGTGGCAGTGGGAGCCGTTCCGCACGCTGGAAGAACGCTTGCAGCGATTCTTCTCGCCGGAGCAGAGCGAGGTCGATCCGGCCTACAAGGAGGGTGACGAACTTTTGCTGGCCAGGCGCGTGGTCGGCGCGTTCTCCGAACTCCTCGACCGGCGGGCCAGTTCCATCGTCGCATTCGTCGATCTGAAGGCATACGACAAACCGTTGCCCACGACGCCCCGCCCGCTACTCGGTCCCGTCGGTACGAACCCAGTCCTCGTGCCGATGCGCTGCCACGTGCAGTCGAGACTGACGACGCATGCGACGCCGCGCACCGACCGCCAGACGGCCGCAAACTTCTACGCGATTAAGTGTCCGTCCCTCCAGGCGCTAATTGGTATGCTCAAGGTCGATGGGGTCCACATCATTCGCTCCGACGGCTCGGTGTCTGAGTTGGGCTACCGGATCACTTCGGACGGCCAAGGAGACGAGTCGGCCGGCGGCAGCGGGCGGACGGCGGCGCGGCTCCTGTCCGGCGACCTGGGAAGATCGGGCTTCGTGGTGAAAGTCAGCGCGAGCGGCTACATCCTCATGTTCGAGAACGGCCAGAAGGTTCGGTCGCCCGCCCCGGCTCTGGCGACCTCCGCCCCGGTCCCGGCGTGAGTCACGAGTCGGGCAGGGCGTCGTGGCACTCCGGGGCGTCCCACGGGCAGCCCCACACGCCCCGGCCGATCGGCGAGGCGACGGCGGCGTCAACAACCACGACGTTTCGCCAGTCGGGGGCGTACTTCGCCGGCTCGGTGCGCGTGAGGGTGTCGATCGCCTCGGCCAGGATGGCGTTGGCCCGCTCGAACGTGTTCGCGGGGTCGCCGGGGCGCTGGCAGTGGTGCGAGAGGAACAGCCAGTCGTGCAGGCCAACAACGTCGGCGTCCTGATTGGCAAGCGCAGCAGGTTACAGGCTCTTCAAAAACGGCAGGCTCGGGCAGAAGAAGAACTCGCCGCCGCGGAGCGTCACGAACGACTCGAACCCGACGGTCGCGCCGGCCGGGGTGCCGTAGGGGTTCGGCCACTTCTGCGGCACCGGCACCGTGCCGGCCGGCTGCGCGATCACCGGGTCGAGGCCGGTCCCCGGCTTGACGAAGCCGACGCTGTTCGCCCAGGCGCGCTGCATGAACGCGAACTGGTTGTCGATGCTCGCCTGGAAGCACATGAACAGCAGGCCCACGTCGCCCGTCGGCATCTGGTCGATCGTGGGGTCGTCCTTCGGCTCGACCGCGCGGGTGCCGTAGGTGATCCCCCGGCGCGTGATGCGGTGGCTGCGCTCGAGCGCGTTGTCGGGGTCGCCGGCCGTGTCGCCGCGCGGGCTGACCTTGCGGACGTGGGCGTGGAACGGGCACTTGCCGCCGGACGGGTCGGCCCCCGCCGGGCCTGAGAAGACGAAGTTGTTCGGCACCGGCAGGTTCAGGCCGTCGCGGTCCCGCACGACGACCGGCGTGCCGTCCTCGAAGCGGCCGACGGCGTAAGCCCCCGCCACCTCGCGGGCCACGCCGGTGAGCCCCAGGGCGTCGGCGACATCCTGCTCCTTGGACTTGAAGCCCTTCACGTTCTGGTCGAGCTTGCGGTAGACGAGGTAGCTGCCGAAACTGTGCGCCGCGTCCGCCGCCGGGGCGAGGGCGTCGGGGACCAGCACGCGCCCGACCGGCTCGGCCGGGTCCCACGGCGAGACGCCGCCGAGTTGGTGCTCCTCGCGGTCGCGGTCGGCCTTCAAGTATGTCGGCTGGCTGCGGCCGTCCACGTAGCCGAAGTGCTCGAGGTTCTGCGACTTGTCCTTGTTGAACAGCGCCAGGCCGGCCTGGGTGACCAGGGTCTCGGCCCCGCCGCTCGTCAGGATGCGGCCCGCGTCCCACGCCGCGAATTCCAGCGCCGGCAGGGAGTCGTTCGCCAGCAGGACCATGCCGTCGATGACGGCCGCCCCGGCCGCGTCGGCGTAGCCCGGCTCCCACGTCGCCGGGGCCGGGTCGCCGAGTTCGGGGCCATGCTTCGCCATGCCGTCGGCGAACTTGACCTGGGGCGGGAGTTGGATTGGCGACGGCGGCTCCGGGAAGGCCGCCGCCAACTTGGCCGCGCTGAAGCCGAGCGCCTTGTAGCCCTTGGCCGTGAGGAAGAGGCTACAGAACGGCCGGGTCGTCTCGCCGGACTTGAACGCGGCCGAGTCGGCCAGTTGTTGCGTCATCGACGTGACCTTGGCGGTCAACGCCTTGACGAGCGCCTTGGCCTGGGCCGTGTTGCCGGGGAAGCGGAAGAAGAGTTGCACGGTGTGGTCGCGGCCGTGCCCCTTGAGGATGCCGCCCTGGAGGCGCTGGAAGACCTTCTCGACGCGCGGCTCCGCCGGCTCGAGGTTCGACTGCGTGAGGAAACTGTTCGGCATGTTCGCTCCGGGCCTGGGAGGGGGCCTCGGCGGGTCGGCTCCGGGAGCCGCCGCGAGGGGCTGGTCTCGCGACACAGCGAGAGGATCGTCGCGGTAGTGTATTGAAAATTCAAATGACATATATTTTGCGCCAGCGAATTAGCGTACCTCTGGCTCGCAGGGACGCTCACAATTTCGGCCCTGTGAAATCCGGAAGTGGCTTCATTCGTAGAGTCGTCGTAGCCGATACAGTCGTTACAGCTTGTCGAGAAGCGGTCCAAATACTTTCCCACTTTCCGGAGTGTCTCATGCGAAGTCATTGGGTACGCGCCTTCGTCCTGGCGGCTTCGACGGGGGGGCTTGTCGCTCTCTCGGCCTGCACGCACCTGCGGGACACCGACGCGAGCCGCCACTTGTCCGGGGAGGTGGCGTGCCAGCCCGGCCAGGCCTGCCCGGACCACACGCGGGTCAGCCGGCACCCGACGGTCCACGCGCTGGCGCACGACCTCGACCGCCTCGAGAAGCACATCGAGTGCTACGGCAGCGTGACGGCCAAGGTGCCCGACGTGTGGGGCCAGGCCCGGCTGACGCAGTACCGCGAGGACTTCGAGCACGAGATGTACAAGGAGTTGGGAACGTTTAAAGCGGAACTCCAAGGGAACACCGCCCGCAGCGACCAGTCGTACCTGGCCGCGGCGCTGTCGCTGGGCCTGGCCGCGCAGCCGAGCGCCCCGGTGATCGGCAGCCTCACGACCGGGTCGAAGTCGGTGGAGACTCCGAAGCCGCTGGAGCCGCTGCTGACCTCGTCACTAACCCGGACGGCCGGGGTGGACCCCGACTCCAAGAACCCGTTCAAGGAATTGAAACTCGGACTCTTGAGTCGAGCCGTCGCGGCGCCGGCGGTCGCGGCGCCGGCGGTCGCCGAAGCAGACCCAGTGAAGCCGCCCGACCCTGGGAAATCGACCGATGCCCTGCCGGACGCCGAGAAGGTCATCGCCCGGAGTGACAAAGTCGAACTCAAGAAGTACGAGTTCGCGGACAAGGCGATTGGCATTGAGCCGACGGAGCGGCTGGCCCAGCAGAAGCGTTACCTCGACCTGCTGGCGCAACTGCGGCGGGAGAACGAGGGCGGCGACACGGCCGACGCCCCCGGCTACCAGTTGAACCTGATCCGCCTGCCGGTGAGCGTGCTGCCGGGCGCGCACACCGACCGGGCGCACGGCGCGGAGGTGACCTTCACGATCGACCCCGTCCTCGGCGACGACCTGCTGCCGACGACGTTCCGGCGCATGGTGCAGAACGACCTGCGTAACCAGATGGGCCTACCGCTGGCGCAGTTGCTCAACAACCAGGAGACTGTCGCCAAGAGTTTCACGCCCGAAGCGAAGGAGTTCGTGGAGGGCCTTGGACTGTTCAACCACATCAACCAAACGATTCGGGGCAACTCGGACGCCGCCGCGAAGCCGCTCCTTGCCGCGTACTTCGCGACCCTGTTCCCGATCGACTTTGCCCGACTCGACAGGGTCGCGGCACAGATCGTAGACCCCAAATCCCGCGAGAGTTTCAAGCTGATCCTCAAGCGAGGCGGCAGTTTCAAACTGAAATCGAAGTCAGAATGGACAGAAGCAGTCAAGTGGGCTAGTGATGATAACGAATCAGTGAACTTAGTGTCATCTTATCTCGATGCATCGCTGAGTGATCGCACGATGACAAAACTTAACACTATGCCCGAAGCGTTAAAGAGCTTTACGCTCAAGGTCGCCACGCCGCCGATCGCGTTTGCTCCGGGTCAGACGAACAAGACCGGGTTCCCCACGTCGCAACTCATCGACGTATATGGACTGTCCGGCTGCTTCCAGATCGCGTTCGACGCGAACACCGCACTGCGCCCGTCGATCATCCGGCAGAACTACGCCCACCTCCCCGACATCCAAGGCTACCTCCAGCAGGAGGCCGCGGCCGCCTACGCGATGCTCTCGACGCCGGGGGCACGGCACCTCTGGGACAACTACTGCACCCACGACTTGGTCCTCGCCGTTCAGACCCTGAACCTGGACCAACTCCAGGTGACGCGGGAGCAGTTCCGCGTCGAGATCGACGCCTTGACAGGGACCACGGACGAGACCCGTCGCCTGCGGCCGTACAACGCCCAGGGGCGGCACACGACGACCGCCGCCCTCGCCTGGGCCATTATCGTCGATTCCGCCCTGCTCAACGACCGGCTCGTGCGCGACATGCGCGAGTCGGCGACGGCCAAGGGGCTGCCGTCGCCGTGCCCGCCGGACTGCTGGCCGCTGTACTTCCTGCCCGACCCGCCGGCCGAGGCCCGCCAGCAGTTCAACGCCTACGTCAAGATGCGCTGGCCGGTCTACGTCTTCGCGCTCGACCCGATGGTGCAGGAGCAGAATATCGCCGACAGCCTCAGTACCCGCCGCGAGACGCAACTGGCGCTCGCCGTCGGCTTCACCAACGGCGCGGTGTCGGCCAAGACCTTCCTCAACGCCGCCCGCCGGCTCGAGTCCGAGGCCCAAACGATCGCCCTGAACCGCACCCAGGTCGGCTTCGCCCACGGCGAGAACACCTTCGGCTGGCGCTTCTACCCGCGATTCCAGACGATGCCGACGCAGACCAACTTCACCGTGCTGTTCCGCGACCAGATCATCGGCGGCCCGACGACCAACGCCACCCTGCGGCAGCGCCGCCTCGAGCCGGGGCCGCGCGAGTGCGTCGCCCTCGTCGTCATGCCGTCGTTCGTGCCCTACGTCACCGTCGATTCCGTCAGCAACTGGTTCCGGCTGGCCGACCCCAAGTGCAAGCTGCTCGACCACACCGAGTCGGCCGACCTGTCCCGCACCGTCCGGTCGCTGGAGCGCTGCGAGCACACCGTCACCGACGCCGAGTGCTACCGCGACGGCGAGCTGAAGCGGCTCCAGACCCGCGTGCAGCAACTCGCCAGCCGGCTGCCGGCCCAGACGCTCACGGTGCCGGTGCCGGTCGTCAACACCCTCGGCGGCTTCGAGATGTTCAGCAACGGCACCACCGACCTCGCCCCCGAGTTGTACGGCTGGTACGGCGCGCCCGGCGTCTCGGCCAACCACGCGACGACGCTGTTCCTGGTGGGCGACCACTTCAGCCCGCTCCGGACGCGGGCGATCGTCGGCAACTCCGACATCGGCAAGGGCGCGACCCCGCCGGCGCTGCGGATGCTCAGCCGCCAGGTGATGCAGGTGACCGTCGAGGCCGGCGCGCTGACGCCGTTCACCGACCCGACCGACGGCGTGCGCAAGGTGCAGGCCCACGTCGCCACGCCCTACGGCGTCAGCCGCGAACTGCTCATCCCGCTGATCGCCGATAAGGTGGCCGAGAAGCCGGCGGCCCCGGCGGAGGGCTTCAGCGTCAGCCCGGACGCCGTGACCGTGACGTACAACCTCGTGCCGAGTCAGAAGCACGTCGGGACGCACCGCTTCGACAGCGTCGTCAAAGTCGATCCGATTGAATTTGAAATCACATGGGTGGACGCCACGGGCAGCATGCCGAACGCGATCGAGGTGACGTTCAACTTCGAGTACGCGGGCAACAAATTGCCGGTCCCGGCGCGCACGCTCAAGCGGATCGAGGGATCCGACAACAAGTTCGTGATGGCGAAGGCCGACGTGACGACGCTCGCCGAGGCGGTGATCCGGGCGGTCGGCGCGGACGGCATCAAGCCGGGGGCCAACCCGCTCGACGCGCCGTTCGTCACGAAGTCGATCGAGGTGACGCCGGGCCGGGACGTCCTGCACGTCGTCCAACCGAAGGCGACGGGCAACCAACTCACGCTCAAGCTCGTCGGCCAGTACGCCCCTCCGGTGGGGGTCAAATAGCCCGTGCTGGTGCCGCGAGCAACCCGGCCCGAACCGACCAGCCCTGGGCCGCCGGTCCGGGGCGTGAACCGGACCGAGGTCACCAAGTCACTGGGACGACCCAGGTTTCGACAATCGCCCCGTCGAAGCTCGTCGGGGCGATCAATCCGCCGACAGCTAACAAAAAGGGACTGGAGGCCCGCCG
>JANXTD010000079.1 GCA_025352585.1 Fimbriiglobus sp. | reverse complement strand
GCGCCAGCGACACCTACCTCGCCGGCACCGCGCTGTACTGGGAAGAAGTGAAGCCGAAGCCGGCGTGACGCCGCTGGCGCGGCCCCCGAACTCACGCCTTCGCCAGTTCCGCCACGAGTGCGCGCAGGAACGGCTCGGCGTCGGAGACGATGCCGACGGTCTGCGTCGTGCCGCGGTCCATCAGCTTCGTCACCGTCGCCGGGCTGATGTCGACGCACGCCACCTTCACCCACGCCGGCAACAGGTTCCCCACCGCGATGCTGTGCAGCGTCGTCGCCACCATCAGGCAGAAGCCGACGCCGGGGACGTGCAACCGCATCGCCGCCTGGGCTTCGAGGGCATCCGTGATGACTTCGGGCAGCGGGCCGTCGTCGCGGATACTGCCGCACAGGACCGTCGGGATGTCGCGCTGCACGCACTCGAACATCACGCCCGAGGTGAGCTTGCCGGCCGCCACGGCCTGGGAGATGCCGCCCAGCCGGCGGATCGTGTTGATGGTGCGTAGGTGGTGCTCGTGCCCCTCGTCGGTGGGCAAGCCGTGGTCGAGTGACACGCCCAGGCTCGTGCCGTAGAACGCCTGCTCGATGTCGTGCGTGGCGAAGGCGTTGCCGGCGAAAATCACCTGGACGTAGCCGCGGCGGACCAACTCGGCGACGTGCTCTCCGCCGCCGGTGTGGACCACCGCCGGGCCGAGGACTGCCAGGATCTTCTCGCCGGCCGCCTTCGCGTGCTGCATCGCCTTGGCGATCTCGCGCACGGTCACGCCCTTGGGCCGCTCGCTCGACACCGGCCCGGCCATGAACTCGAACAGGTTGCGCTTGCGGCTCTCGGCCTCCGGCGGGAACACTCGAACGCCGCCACGGCCGACGACGATGGCGTCGCCGACTTGCACCCCGGTCATCGGCACGCAGCGCACGGCCAGGCCCTCGGGGTCGGCGAGGAGGCCGCAGTCCATCTCCTGGTCCTCGACCTCGACCCACTCGCCGTGTAAGCGAACTTGCGTGCGGAAGTTGGCCGTGCAGTAGAAGCCGTCGGGGAACGCCCCCGCCATGTCCGCGGGGGCGAGTCGGGCGTCCCCGGCGTGGACCGGCACCGCGCCGTGCGAGTGGATTTCGGCGAGGATCGTGTCGAGCCGCGCCGGCGACTCGGCCCGCACCTCGATAACCGCCTCACTCGGGTCGTCGGAGCGGTCGCCGAGCTTGAGCGAGTCGATGTTGTACTGCCCGCCGCGGACCAGGATCGCGTCGACGACCTTCGACAGCAGCAGCGAGTCGATAATGTGGCCGGCGAGCACGACTTGCTCGACGAACGGGAACTTCTCGGCCATCGGGAGAAACCTCGGCGTGACGGGGGGCCGTCATCTTACGGCTTGAGCAGCACGCCGCGGCCGGGGAACAGCTTGTCGAGTTCGACGCGAATCTCCTTCGTGTCGGCCCCCGCGACAATCGCCGCGTTGGCCTTCTCCTTCAGCGACGCCTCCAGCGACGGCTTGACGCGCTGCAACGTCCGCAACGCCACGTCGCCGACGACCTCGGCCGGCCGGCCGTCGAGCCGGGCGATGTGCTCGCACTTCACGTCGGCGTACGTCAGGTCGGCGTCGGTGACGCGCACGCGCACCACGGCCGTCGGCAGGAGGTTGCCGGGCGTCTGCTCGAAGCGCGTGGTCATCTCGCCGTGGACCTTCACCGACACACGGGCGGTGCCCCGGACCTCCCCCGCGTAGAGCCGGTGGCCCGCCTTCCACAGTTGCTGTTCGTGTGTGAGCCGGACGTTGAGCGTCGTCGTCGCCTCGAACGTACTCGTGTTGGGCGCGGGCGACTTCAAGTCCTTGAGGCCGAAGCCGAAGGTGTTTGCCGGATCGACCGCCTCGACGCGGACCTTCGTCCAGTGGCCGTCGTTGCGGTCGCCGCGCACGACTTCGGGCCGCAGCCGGTGCCACTTGACGCCGACGTTGACCTCACGCTGCTGCCCCCAGTTGTGGCCCGACTCGCCGAGCGGCTGCGGCATCGACTTCAACAGCAGCTCGCGCAGGAACGGCGTCAGCACCTGCTCGTCGGTCGGCGCGACGGGGTCGGCCGCGCGGAGGGCGGGGCCAGCGAGGAGCAACGCGAGCAGGAGCAGCGGACGCATGGGGGACTCCTCCCTGGGGATGAAAAACCGACCTCCCGCAAAGGCGCAGAGGCGCTAAGAAAAACCAACTTCAAATCCGTGTCTTGTCTTCCTGAGCGCCTCTGCGCCTTTGCGGGAGGTCGGTTTTGTTCGATTAACGCATCCTACGCCATGTTCGCTGCCCGCGGTGTCGCATTTGTTACGCCAGGCGTAGGCCGTTGGGCAGGGTCTCGCCGAACAGCCGGCTGGCGTCGTCGGCGGCGTCCTCGACGTGGCCCTCCACCATCGCCGGCCACGCCTCGGGCACGCCGTCGGCCCGCAGCGCGGCGGCCAGGATCGGCCGGGCGTCGTCGGGGAGATCGACGCCTCGCAGGCCGGTCACGCGGGCCAGTTGCGCGATGGCAAACCCACGCCCCAGCCGGTCGGCGTCGGTCGCGGGGGTCAGAGCGAGCAACGCCTGCACCCAGCCCTCGACGATGTCGGGATGTACGACCGTATTCAGCGGGCCGTAGAACGGCTTACGCACCCCGAGCCGGGTGAGTGCCCAGAAGGCGTAGTGCGGCACGGCCGGCCGCCGCAGTTGCGTCAGCAGTTCTTCGCCGAGGCTGGCCTTGAGGCGCGCGTCGAGCCGTTCGAGCGACGCCGCGGCGCGCCACATCTCCGCGAGTTCGTTCAGGTTCACCTTGGGTAGCGGCTTGTTCTTCGGCGGCAGCAGCGTCGGCTTCAACTTGCCCCACAGCACCTGTTGCAAGGACGTGTTCAGCCCCCCGGCCACGCGCCGCCAGAGGATCCAGTAGTCGGCCCCGCCTTCGGGTGTGGGCTGCTTGGTCGTCGCGGGGAGGTTCAGGAGCTTCCACAGGGCTTCGACCCGGTAGCGATCGAGCGGGTCGCCGAAGCCGGGCCGCAGGGCGAAGCCGGCGAGGTTGTACCACCGCGCGAGGTGCCCCGGCGACCGGGTGCGCTCCGCGGCCACGGCGGCGAGGTCGTCCCAGAGCCGTCGACACAGCCCCGACGGCCAGTCCGTCCGCGAAACGTCGAAGGCCGTCTCCAGACGTTTCGGCAGTTCGGCGGCCGTCGGGACACCACTTCGGAAGCATCCGGCGACCAACTCGGACCCCGCCGCGACCCTCTCCTCGGGGAAGAGGTCGAGCAGCGTCACGCCCTCGGGCGTGTCCGGGCCGTCGGGGCGGGCGGTGTCGCGGACGTTGAACTCGAGCTTCCAGCGGTTGCCCTCCGCCGAGACGCAGGAGAGTTCAAGTGTGCCGATCTCGGTACACTTCGCCGCGAGTGTCACCGGCACGCGCTTGACCCCGGCCCGCTTGCCGCCGCGCAAGATCGTGTGCAGCGCGGGCAGTCGCAGCAGTTGCGTCGCGCCGGGCCGCAGGACATCGCCGGGTTGGTCGTCGCCGCGGACGGTGGACGAGTACATCGGGAACAGCACCGGCTCGCCCAGCGCCAGCTCGAAGACCGGCTGCGGAATCAAGACTTCGCGGCCCTCCTCGAGCTGCCGCGGCACGACGCAGACCACGTTTACGCCGTCGGGGCCGGCGTCTTTGGCCTCGATGCCGAGGTAGTACGAGCGCGGGATGCCGCCGCCGATACGCCGGCCGCCGGACTGCTTCAAGTGCCCGGCGTAGGCCGCGCCCCAGGCGACGGCGAGGTCGAGCGACGGCGTCGTCAGCACCAGCGGCTCCCACGGCGTACCGGCTGTCTCGAACCAGCCGCGCAGCACGGTGGTGAGCCGGTCGCGCAACGCCTTCGGGGTGAAGACGCCGCCGTTGAAGAGGATGGCATCGACGGTCGCGCCGGCTTCGATTAGGTGCTGCCGCAGGAAGGCGGCGAGGTGCCGGGTGACGGCGGGGTCGGCGACGTAGGGCAGGCCCATCTCTTGCAGCCCGGCGCGGGCGACGCGGTTCGGCTCCGCGGTGTACGCCACTTCGGGGAAGAAGCCGTCGAGCATGGCACTCTGCACGTCGGCCGCCGTGACGGTGACACTCACGCTCGACGCGATCACGCTGCGACCGCGGCCCATGACCGTGACGGGGAACTCGGCCGGCGGGTTGTCGCCGAGTAACGCCTCCTTGGCGGCCCGGCAGGCCTGGACGAGCGCGCCGAACTGGGCCGCGTCGAGCTTTCCGGCGGGTAACTTGGCCTCGACGGTTTTGGCGAGCGCGAGGTCCATGTTGTCGCCGCCGAGCAGCAGGTGGTCGCCGACGGCGTCGCGCAGGAAGGTCAACTCGCCGGCCTCCACACCCACGCGGATT
>JANXTD010000611.1 GCA_025352585.1 Fimbriiglobus sp. | reverse complement strand
CGGCGTGACCACGACGGCCGGACTCGGCGCGACGCTCGAATCCCTCCGCACGCCGCTGACGACGACGCTGACCTACGGCCCCGTGGCGGCCGACGGCCGGGCGAGCCTGCGGCTGGCGTTCGACCACCGCGTCCTCGACGGCGCGCCGGCGGCGCGGGCGCTGGCCGACCTGGAAGCGACGCTGACCGGCGAGACGGCCCGCGAGGTGGCTGCGTACCGGGAACGCTAGACCCTGGGGAAGTCCCGCCGTTGAAGCGACTTGGGATACAATTGCCTCCACGCAGGGGACCGCAGCCGATGACGACGCAGAATATCGAAGCCGAGCTGAGTTACGCATACCTCCACGCGGTCGCGTCCCGCGCCGGATTCTCGTGCGAGTACCGCAACCGGCATCTCGACGGGGCTGGGGTAGGCGCGACAATTACGGTTAACGGCCAAGTGTTGGCTGCAGACTCGAAACTTTGTGACTTCCCGGTCGATGTCCAACTCAAGGCGACCGGCAAGATTTTGCCGATTACGGCAGCTCGCTTCTCGTAATCGCTTGAAATCGCTCACTACGACAAGCTCCGCAAGACCAACAGAGGCACGCCCTTAATCCTCGTTGTTTTACGGCTTCCCGAAAATCCCGAGGAGTGGCTTGCCGTCGATGGGGACTCGCTAGTCTCGCGCCGGTGTGCCTATTGGGTGAGCCTTTACGCAGCACCTGACGTTGCGGACCAGAAGACTCGCACCGTCTACGTGCCGACCGCGAACGTCCTATCGCCGGCTGGATTGACGGCACTGATGACCCGCTACTCTCGGCAGGAGGACATCACTTATGAGGCTGAGTAACTCCCAGATCGAAGCCGTCAAGCACGTCACGCCGAAGGAAGGCACTTCGGGCTTACGCGGAGGGCCTGGGTTGGACCAAAGTCGATGGCGTCGTCGGCCAAATCTCGGCTTATCGCAGCCCGGACTCTGCCACGCGGCAGGTGATCATTCCGAACACCACACAAATCGACGACTACGCCGACCGGGTCGCCGAGACGGTCACGAGACTCGCGGCATTCGAGGGTCGCCCCCCGCAAGACGTCTTCGATCACGTGTCAGCCCCCCCGGCGGACGTGATCGCCTTTCGCGAGTTCAGCCCTGAGGCGGAAGTCGGTAACGTCACCCTGGAACACGGGATGCGCGTCTTGGAGGGGGCGAAGCGACTCCTGCTGACGACGGCCCACAGCGTGATCGCGCCGCAAACTTACCACCCGCGACTCTCGAAGGAAGACGCCAAGAAGTTCCTGTCGCGCTGCCGCATGAGTACCGCCCGCGGCAGTTTCGTCCTGACCGTCGCCTGCCAACTGGACACGACGGTCACGATTCCCGGCATGGAGCCTGTGCCGTTCACACGCCGGGTCACCACGCTGCTTCTCGACACCATTTCGGCGTTAGACCGCGCCGTCCAAGTGGGCACCACCGACGACTTGCTGGACCCCGCCAAGTGCCCCGGCCTGAGCGCAAACTTTTGCGAGGGGCTGACGCTGATGAGGCCCGAGGGCGACTACGCGACCTTGGAGGTGTCGGCTGCCTGGTCGCGTGCCTTGCTCCCGGCCGGTGCCAAGCGGAATCAGGCCGTTGAGCTATCCCAGGAGGCGTTCGAGTTGGCCGAGGAACTCGCGCCCCAACTGCGGTCGGTGCCCGAACCGACGGCTGACTGGTATTACGGGTTCGTCAAAGAACTCTGCGGCGACCCGACCGCGGGGGAGCCTCGGCCCTCGGGCGAGGTTCGGTTCGCGATATTTATGCAGGATCAGGAGTTCCAGGCGCGGGCCGATCTGACCGTCGAGGAGCACGCGGTGGCACTCGAAGCCTACGGGTCGAGTCGCCCCGTCCGGTTCCGGGGCGTACTCTACCGACAGCCGCGGATGAACCGGATCGACGGCGTGACGCACTTCGGCTTCATCGAACACGGCTAAGGGGTTCGCGGTGCCCCACCCTACAGGGTTCCCCATGCGCACGGTCTTCCCCGTCGGCGTCGTGTTGCTCGTGCTGCTCGCCCTGCCGGGGGTCGCCGTCTTCGCCGCCGACCTGCTCGGCCGCGGCGACGCCATCAACGCCTGGCTCGAAGGCCACCTCGGCGTCAGCCACCGCGTCGCCCTGGGGCTGCCGGCCGCGTTCGCCATGTTCTGCATCCCCCCGCTCATCGTGCTGCTCTACTTCCTGCGCCTCAAGCGCACCGCCGTCAGCGTGCCCTCGACGTTCCTCTGGAAGAAGTCGATCGAGGACTTGCACGTCAACCGGCTGATGCAGTGGATTCGCCGCAACGTCTTGCTGCTGCTGCAACTCTTCGCCGTGATGGTCATGATCTACGGCGTGCTGGGGCCGCGGCTGCACGGGGCGATCGCCGGCGGCAAGCACTACATCCTGATCCTCGACAACTCGGCGAGCATGTCGGCGACCGACGTGCCCCCTGACCGGCTGGCGTGGGCCAAGGCCGAGGCGATCAAGGAGATCGACGCCGCGACCGACGCCGACTCCGGCATGGTCATCGCCTTCAGCGACGCCGCCGAAATCCGCCAGGGCTACACGACCAACCGCGGCGAGTTGCGCAACGCCGTCAACGCGGTCACCGGTACGCAGCGGGCGACCAAGATCGACGAGGCGCTGAGCCTCGCCGCGAGTTTGGCCAACCCGCTGCGCTCGACCGAGAACGAGTCGGCGGCCCCGGCCAACCCGGAGCCGGGCAAGGAGCGCACTTACGTCGCCCCCGAGGGGATGCAGGCCGACGTGCATCTGTACTCCGACGGCAAGTTCCCGCCGGTGCCCGAGTTCGCGCTGGCCAACCTGAACCTGACGTACCACGTCCCGCCCGCCCCGGACTTGCAAGGCGCGTCGGACAACGTCGGCATCCTGCGCCTCGACGCCGAGCGCGACCCGGAGGACGCCACGAAGGTCATCGCCCGCGCGACCGTGCGCAACTACCGCGCGACCGAGGCCGACGTGCGGTTGCGGCTCGAAGTCCTCGAAGGCGGCACGCGTCTGGTGGCCAGCTACGACGACGACGAGAGTCGCCGCACCGGCCGCCGCACGCCGCTGCGGCCGCGGAGCGAGAAGACCGACCTGACCTTCACGCTGCCCGACCTGCCGGAGAACACCGACA
>JANXTD010000570.1 GCA_025352585.1 Fimbriiglobus sp. | reverse complement strand
AATTTGGTCTTCTCCGCGCCTCTGCGTCTCCGCGGCAAATTCGGTTTTTCTACCGCCGTGCCATCGCGTTCAGAATCTCCACGCCCCGGTGTAACGTCTCGTCCGACGCGGCGTAGGAGATGCGGAAGTGCGTGTCGCGGGTGCTGAACACGTTGCCGGGGATGATGAGCAGGTTGCGGCCTATCGCCTCGGCCACGAACTCGGTGCCGGTGCCCCACGGCGTCCTCGGGAACAGGTAGAACGCCCCGCCCGGTAGGCCGAACTCGAAGTTTTCCCGCAAGCCCGCGGCGACGAGGTCGCGCTTGCGGCGGTAGTCGGCGACGATGCCGGTCACGTCGAAGTCCATCGCCGCGATGCCGGCCTGCTGCACGATGCTCGGGGCACACACAAAGGTGAGTTGCTGGAGCTTGACCATCTCCTCGATCACGACTTTGGGGCCGTGGGCGTAGCCGAGCCGCCAGCCGGTGATGCCGTAGGTCTTGCCGAAGCCCTCGACGACCAGCACGTTGGCGTCGGACTCGCCGGGAGAGTGGGCCGGGCCGTCGTAGTGGAAGGCGCGGTAAATCTCGTCACTGATCACGAGCACGTTGCGCTCGCGGCACAGGGCGACCACTTCGCGCACGGCGTCGGGGTCGAGGACCGCGCCGGTCGGGTTGGCGGGGCTGCACAGCATCACGACTTTGGTGCGTGGGGTCAGGGCGGCCCGGATACGCTCGGGGTCGATGGCGAAGTCGGGGTAGGTGTCCACCCGCACGGTGACGCCGCCGGCCAGCGAGATCATGTTGGGGTAGCTGACGAAGTACGGGTCGAGGACGATGACCTCGTCGCCGGGGTTCACGACCGCCAACAGGGCAAGCAGGAGCGCGCCGCTGGTGCCGCTAGTGACGAACAGTTCGCGCGATTGGCCGGGGAACCGACTCGCCACGTCGGCCATCAATTTGGCCACGAACGCGGCGTCGCCCTGGGTGACGGTGTAGCCGTTGCGGTTGCCGTCGATGGCCGCCTTGGCCGCCGCTTTGATCGGCTCCGGCACGTCGAAGTGCGGCTGGCCGATGCTCAGGTTCACGGGGTCTTTGAGGCTGCGCGCCAGGTCGAAGACCTTGCGGATGCCGGAGACCTCGACGGCTTTCGCGCGGTCGGCGATCCAGCGAGACACGTCGGGCATAAGTAGCACTTTCGCGGGGGCCAGGGTGGGTTCGTTACCGCTCGATCTCGTCGGGGTCGGCCAGCTTCGCGGCGGCCTCCTCGGCGAGCTGGTCGAGCGCGCCGCGCACGATACTCATGCTCTCGGGGCGCTTCAGGGCGCTGAAACTCAGGCACTTGTGAATCAGCTCGGCCAGCGGCTTGGGGCAGCCGGGGTTCAACTCGTTGACCGGCTTCAACAGCTCGTGATACGTCGATTCCTTCAACTCAAGCCCCTCGGCCGCGGGTACGACGTTGGGCGGTAGCTTAAACGTCACGAGGCGGTACATGGTCGCGCCGAAGTTGTAGATGTCCGTGCGGGCGTTCACGACCTTACGCATGGCGGTTTCGGGGGCCATGTACTCCGGCGTGCCCTGGACGCGGTCCTTCGGCTCGCCCTTGATCCACGCCAAACCGTAGTCGATGACCTTGGCATTTGTCCCGCGGCCGATGAGGATATTGTTCGGCTTTAGGTCGGCGTGCCAGACGCCGCGGCTGTGCATGTGCGCCACCCCCGCCGCCACTTTTTCGAGTACGCGCAAGAGTTTGGCGTGGTTGAGCAGCTTCACCTTGTCGAGAGTCTCGCCGGGGACGAACTCGATGAGCAGCTTGGCCTTCTTGACGCGGAAGCGCCAGTCGGACTCGGTCTCGTAGCAGTACACTTTGACGAGGCTGGGGTGGTCGAGCATCTGGCCGACGCGGAACTCGTGCTTGGCCTGTTCGAGGTACTTCTTGTCGTCCTCCGTCTCGACCGGCACGACCTTCATGGCGTACTCGCGGCCGTCGAGTTCGCGGCGGACTTTGACGATGCTGCTCTGCGCCCCGGAGCCGAGGGTGGCGAGCACGGTCACTTTGCCGATTTTGTCGAAGGACATCACACGACCCCGCGCCGCGGCGAATAATGAATAACGCCGATGATACCGCCGCACTCCGCCGGCGGCAAACCGTCCGCGATTCACGGGAGGAAGATGATGAACCTCGCCCCCGTCACCACCGCCGACCGTGCCCAAGCCTACGGCCGCGAAATCTTCGCCCGGCTCGACCGCAGCGGCCCGACGCCGCTGACGAAGCCGTGGCTCGACGAGCGGATGATGGGCCTGACGATGGGCCACGAAGCCTTGAAGGTTCAACTGTTCCGCTTCGTCGATACGCTGCCGTACCTGATTGGCGACCCCAGGGAACTGGTCCGGCACCTGCGCGAGTACCTCGGCGAGGCGGGCGACAACCTGCCGTTGTGGGTCCGCGCCGGCGTCAAGCTGTTGCCCGACGGCGGCTTCGGCGGCAGGGCGTTGGCGGCCGCCGCGCGGCACAACGCCTCGGGCATGGCGCGCAAGTTCATTGCCGGCTCCAACGTCGCCGAGGCGATCGAGGCGGTGCGGGCGATGCGCGCGGAGAACCTGGCGTTTACCATCGACCTGCTCGGCGAGGCGACCGTCAGCGAGGACGAGGCCGACCGCGTGCAGCAACAGTACTTCGACCTGCTCGACGGGCTGTCGCGGACGGTCAATTCCTGGCCCGAGGTGCCGGGTATCGACCGCGATGACCGCGGCCCCATCGCCCGCGTCAACGTGAGTGTGAAACTCTCGGCGCTGTATAGCCAGTTCGACCCCATCGACCCCGCGGGGACCGCCCGCGCCGTCTCGGCAAGGCTGCGGCCGATCCTGTCGCTGGCGAAGGCGAAGGGGGCGTTCGTCAACTTCGACATGGAGCAGTACGCCTTCAAATCGACGACGCTGAAAATCTTCCGCGACCTGCTCAGCGAGCCGGAGTTTCGCGACTGGCCGGACGTGGGCGTCGCGGTGCAGGCGTACCTCAAGGAGACGCAAGCCGACCTCGTCGAACTGCTCGACTGGGCCAAGACCGTGCGGCGGTGTCCGGTCTGGGTGCGGCTCGTCAAGGGGGCGTACTGGGACTACGAAACTGTCATCGCGGCGCAACAGGGCTGGCCGCGGCCGGTCTTCTCGCGCAAGGCCGAGTCGGACGCTAACTTCGAGTCGCTGTCACGCTTCCTGCTCACCAACGTCGAGTGGCTCACGCCGGCGTTCGGCAGCCACAACATCCGCAGTATCGCCAACGCCCTGGCCGTCGCCGAAGAACTCAAGGTTCCGCCGCGGCGCTTCGAGTTCCAGATGCTCTACGGCATGGCCGACCCGATCAAGGACGCCATCAAGTCGCTCGGCTCGCGGGTGCGGGTCTACACGCCTTACGGCCAACTGCTGCCGGGCATGGCGTACCTCGTGCGGCGGCTGCTGGAGAACACGTCGAACGACTCGTTTTTGAAGCAGGGCTTCGCCGACGGCCTGCCCGAAGAGGTGCTTTTGCGCGACCCGGCTACCCCCACCCCCACGCGGACGAACAGCATGACCCCGCTGACGGTTGAAACTGTCGCCACGCCGTTCCGCAACGAACCGCTGAGCGACTTCGCCCAGGAGGCCAACCGCCGGGCGATGGCCGACGCGCTCACACTGGTGCGCAAGCAACTCGACCGCACGTACCCCGTTGTGATCGCCGGCAAGCCGGTGCCGACGCCGACGCTGCTGGACTCGGTCAACCCGTCGAACACGGCGCAACTCGTCGGCCGGTGCGGCAGCGCCACCGTCGAGGACGCGAACCAGGCCGTCGCCGCGGCGAAGTCCGCCTTCGAGGCGTGGCGTGACACCGACGTGGGTGAGCGGGCGGCGTTCTTGAATCGCGCGGCCGAGGTGATGCGTCGCCGGCGCTTCGAGTTGGCCGCGTGGATCATCCTCGAGACCGGCAAGCCGTGGCGTGAGGCCGACGCCGACGTGGCCGAGGCGATCGACTTCTGTGACTACTACGCCTTGGAGATGCTCAAACTCGCGGCACCGCAGCACTCCGACGTGGCCGGAGAGGAGAACGCGACCTTCTACGAAGCCCGCGGCGTCGCCGTCGTCATCGCCCCGTGGAACTTCCCGCTGGCGATCCTCTGTGGCATGGCGTCGGCCGCGCTCGTTGCCGGCAACACGGTGATCCTCAAGCCGGCGGAGCAGTCGTCGGTCGTCGGGGCGAAGCGGATGGAGGTGTTCGCCGAGGCCGGTGCCTCGGCCGGCGTGGTCAACTACCTCCCCGGCGTCGGCGAGACGGTCGGCCCGCTGCTGGTGGCGCACCCCGACGTGGCGTTGATCGCCTTCACCGGCTCGCTGAAGGTCGCGCT
>JANXTD010000557.1 GCA_025352585.1 Fimbriiglobus sp. | reverse complement strand
CGCAGACCGCGCTCGGAAAACTCTTCGACGACCACCGCGGACGGCTCACCGAGAAGGTTTCGCGCTACTCGACGAGGGTCACCTGGACGCCGCTCTGCAAGATGCGCTCGAAGGCCGTCTTGAGCGAGTCGATGCGCGACTGGTACGGCCCGGTGATGATTTGCTGCGTCGGGATGCCGGTGTCGGTGGCGTACGACGTGCCGCCGTGCTGCTGCACCTGGAGTAGGAACGCCCGCGCCCCGGTGGCCGCGGACGGCTGGGGTGTGAGGCCGAACAGGTCGCCGAAGCCGATGGCGTAGACCTTCGCCGGGCTACTCGGCGACGACAACCCGCTGTCGCCCGAAGTCGTCGAGGCGATCGGCTTGACCATCTGATCGACGACCGCCAGGGCCATGCCGTTGGCCGACCCGCCGGGGGAGGTGCTCACGTCGATCGCGTAGTACGAGTTGTACCCCTGCGTCTGGAAGTTCGCCGTGCTCGTGTTGTTCGGGACGCCGTCGGTCTCGAAGATGACGATCTTCGACGCGCCGCGGCGGCCGCGCCGCGCCGCGGAGGCGGTCCCGTAGGGGGCCGGCGGCAGGGCCGGCAGGAGAGGATTGGTCGAGCCGGTCGCCACCGGGGCGAGGATGTTGAAGCAACTCGCCAGCCCGCTATTAGGGTCGGTGCCGTTCTGGGCGTTGTTCACCTTGCCGAAGCCGAGCCAGTTCATGCTCGTGTCGAAGGCCCGGAATTCCTTGGTCGTGTCGTTCCAGACGGTGCCGTCCTCGACGAGCGGCTTGGGGTAGAACAGCGACGCCTGGAGCAGCTTGAAGTCCTGGCTACAGCCGACGGACGTGAAGCCGTACTGGCCGGTGCAGAAGTAGCTCAGGCCGACGTTGTCGTTGGGGTGGTTCTTGCGGATGTCGTCCAGCACCGAGTTGACGCCGACCTTGAGCTGCCAGGTCTGCGTCTCGTGGACGGTCCCCGCCCAGGCGTTCTGGAAGCGGTTGTTCCCGTTGTCGATGCTCTGACCGAGCAAGGCCATCATCGTGATCGGGCCGAACCAGTAGTTCGTCCGCGGCCGGCTCGGGTTGTCGAGGTAGTTCATGGACGGGTACGGGTCGGACGGCGTGGGGCCAGCGCCGTCGATGTCGTACCGGGCCGCTGCAATCTGGGAGATAGCCGGCGTCGCGCCCTCGGGCCAGCCGACCTGCTCGTAGTCGCACAGCCCGGAGCCGTTGTCGGTGACGTACAGCTTGTTCCTCATGACGTAGTCGATGTAGGCCTTCCAAAAGGCCTTGTCCTTCTGCACGTCGGCGCTGCCGGACGAGGCGTCCACGTCGTCCGGGATCGAGGTGTAGTAGACCACGCGGCCGGCGCGCAGGTTCGGCGGCAGGCACATCGGCGGCTGCTTGATCCACGCCAGCACGGCGCGGTAGTTGATCTGGTTCGACTCGCTCGGCAGGCTCGTGGTCTCGCCGACCCCGTTTCGAAGGATGGTCTGGTTGATACTGTCCGTGGCCGTCCCGCCACCCGGCCAGTTGTCAGTCGCCGGGACGGCGGGGTTCGAATTGTCCGCGGAGACCTGGAGCTGACTCGCCCCGATCGCGGCGTTGGCGACGGCGTCGGTCTTGAAGAAGAACTTGATCCGCCAGTCTTGGGTCGGCCGCGGGTCGGGCGGCCACATGAAGAAGCTCTTGCCCCAGTAGCCCGGCCCCATCGTGTAGCCCTTGAACCGGCCGGGGGTCACCAGCGGGGTCGAGGGGTCGGACTTCTTCGCGGCCCACCACGTCCGCCGCGAGTCGCCGGCCGGGTAGCCGCGGGTCTGTGTCGAAGCCGTCGGACCCGACGGGGCGGCCTGCTCGGGGTCGATGCCGGGGTCCCAGGTGGCCGGGCGGGTCGTGGCGTACAGGTTCACGTCGAGGTCGTAGCCGTACTTCTCCCAGGTGGCGTCGCGGAAGTCGCTCCAGTCGGTCTTGTAGTCCGCCAGCCGCAGCGCGGTCGGCGAAGTCGCGGCCGGCAGGGTGGCGCGCGTCTTGGGCAGGCCGGTCCCGGCGTTCGCGGTCCCCGGCACCCCGAAGCCGGCCGCCGACGAGCTGGGGTTGCCGCTCGTGTAGCGGTCGGTCCAGCCGAGGTACTCGGCCAGCGCGAAGGTCGCGCCGTTGGCCGCCGTCGGGTCCCATGTGCCGGGGGCCGGCGTGGTGACCCGCTCCGCGCCGCGCTTGCGGGGGTAGCGGTCGCCGATCCACTGGCTGTCGGTCTGGTCCTTGAAGTACTCCGGCGTCGGGTAAACGCTGTACGTGTTGGCGGTCGTGGCCGTGGTGTTGGTGCTCCAGTTAGA
>JANXTD010000070.1 GCA_025352585.1 Fimbriiglobus sp. | reverse complement strand
GCGGGTGCCGGCGAGCATCGGCCGGCCGCCGGACGCGTGGGGCGTGAACTCGGGCCGCGTGTCGAGCGGGTTGCCGCGCGGCCGCACCCCCGCCGACGGGCCGGCCGCGGCCGCCGGTTCCGGGGCGGGGCGGGCGACCCGCGGCGCGGCGACCTTGGCAACGGCCTTGGCGACCGGCACGTCGGCCGCCGGCGGGGGGCCGCGCGACTCCGGCGGCACGGCGGCGTAGGTGCCGCAGCCGGGGCAGCGAATCTTGGGGCGGTCGAACGCCGCGGGCAGCGCGACGGCTTCGCCGCAGTTGGTGCAAGCCACGGACCGCGCCACGCTCGAGTCTCCGGGGGGCTGGGGGCCGAGACCAGTTTACCCGCGGTGCCGGCACGGCGACACGGGGAAACCGGCCTCGCCCGGTCACTCGACGATGCCGTCCTCGTCGCACTCGTTGACGGCCTTGGGCACGAGCATCAGGAACGCGCGGGTCGCCTGGACGATCGCCTTCTTGGTCAGGCCGCCCTTGACGAGGATGCAGTAGTCGAACCAGAGGTCGCCGTCGTCGTCGATGCCGGCGCGGATGAGCACGTAGTTCTCGTTGATGCGGTTGACGAGTTCGAGCCGCTCGATGCGCTGGGCCTCCTCCTTGACGCCGTAGACCGCCAACAGTTGGATGCGCTCCTTCGACTCGGAGAGGTGCGCCCGCGCGGCGAGTTCCTCGCGGATGCGCAGAACGCCGTGCTCCTCGTCGAGGGTCACGTCCATGTACGCCGCCTCGTAGAGGTCGCGCAGCATCTCGACCGACACGTTGTCCGGCGTCACCAGTTCCGTCGCCATGCGTCGCCCCCGCGGTCGAAACCGGCACACTACCCGACGCGAAGCGGCGGAGCAAGCCTCAGTCGTCGTCCGGGGCCGGCGGCTCAGGCGCGAGCCGGAGGTTGACGGCCGCCACGGCACCCAGGCACAGGCCGGCGATCAGCCCGACGCACAACCCGGCCCCCGAAAGCCCGGCGTCGAAGGCGTCGATCTGCCCCAGGGCGTCGGGCCGTTGCGTCAGCAGGAAGCCGCCGCTGGCGACCCCGCTGCCGGCCGTCGCCCCGAACACGCCGAAGTACCCCTGCATCCGCCTCCGCCAGTGGTGGATTCGGGCGGCGGGGTTCGGCTCGCGGGCCAGGAACCCCCGCCACCGCCGCGGCGACCCGTTCACGGCAGCGAAGAGCGCCACGCCGACCCCGAGGACCAGCAACGTGGCAACCAAGTTGACGGCGAACGCCGCGACCGGTGAGGCGAACATTCCCAACCCCCCGACACTCGGTGGCCGTGGAGCACTTCGGCACGGCGGACTGCCTGTGCCGTCGCGGCCGACCCGCTAGTATTATGAGTTGAATCCGTTGCCGAGTCGAGGGGGCCTTATTCGTTGCTGACGGTGCCGTACTTCCGCGGAAGTTATGCGTTTGCGTCTCGAAATCTACAAGATTTGGCTCGGCTCTTAAACGTGCGGGGTGATCATGGCAACTTCTTTGTCGGAACTCGTCTCAGAAGTCCTCGCCTTCGCACGACTCAAGCAGCAACCCTGCGCTGACCCGGCCGAAGCCAACTCCGAACTCCGGTCGGCACGAATTTTCTACGACATTCTTCAAAACAGCGATTCGTACGAGAGATACGTCATAGACCACCGCGCGATTGTGCAAGTCATCGTTTCGCGTCGTCGAGACATGTTACGCTCCGCTGGCTCGATTCCATCGACGCTTGAGGATGTCTACGGCGGCAGGGTTTTAGCCACCGACCTGACTTCGACGATGTACGACGGCGTCGCCGGCGAGTTCACGGGCGGCTACTTCGACCACGCCGACGCCCCGCCGCCCGAGACCTGGCTTGCCGTGCGGGGCGAATCGGAACAATCGCCCGAATCGAACCGCCGGGTTTTCTTGCTCAGTTGGGTTCCCCAAGGTGATGTCGAGCGCGTCAATATCGGGATCGAGAGTACGCCGTCGGGGTGCCTGTCATGGGTCGAGAACTGGCACAGCATCGTTGTCGATTCGTGAACTCGCCGGGCACAATGCGAAGACTCCACATCGCCCGCCGTCGCTAACCTGATAGGTCACACCCTCTTGCTCACCGCTACCCAGGTAACCTCATGTACGGCTTTCCGCCATCTGAAGAGTTCGCAGCATTGACAGACCGGGAGCTTACCCAGCTTTGCATCGGCGAGTATCAAATCCGGTTGAACTTTGATGGCGACGTGACTCTGAGCATTCAGAGTGTTTTCACGCATTCGGCTGCTCCACCAAGTGACTTGTCCGGGGACTTTTCTTTCCCTCGGAGCGGCTCGACGCTGACATCCCTTCTCGGTGCGAAGGTTGTGTCTGCGACGACCATCCCGCCTGAGAGCTTGACGATCGAGTTCTCCAACGGCGAGTCGCTCACCGTCTACGACAACGACCCCTCCTACGAGGCGCTCCAGTTCGATGGCCCTGGAACATCCGTCATTGTTTGATGATCTCTGAAGGGCTTCGCAGGCCAAGACCATGACCTCATGCAGTGTTGGCCGGTAACAAGGCCATCTCCAGCAACTCGTTCGTTTCCCGTCGCTACCTTGTATCACGGCGTCCCGCACGCCCATCATAACCGGTTGCCACTCCGCCTCGCGCCCGAGACTCCGCCTCATGGCCGCCCGCTCGCTGTCCCTCGTCGCCGACGCCCCGACGCACTCCGCCGCGGCCGGCGGCGAATGGCGGTGTTGCCCAGGCCGTCGGCGGCGGCGAGGACGATGCGGGGCCGCAGCGCGAGCCGCTGGGCGGTCTTGGGCCGCCGGACCCACGCCTTCAGCTTAGCGCTCGTCGTCGGTCACGGCCAGGGGCTTGAGTCGCGGCGTGGGAACCCCCTGCGCGGTGGTACCGGCGGCGGTGGGCTGGCGCGAGAGGCAATCCGCGAACTCACAACGCGGGAGACAAGCGCTGGAGTGCTAGCCGGCACACGACCCGCCGCGAGTGTGCTACGCTGGCCTCATGAACCGTTGCTCGCTCAAACTCCGCGCCGCGGTCGCCCTCGCCGCGACGCTCGTCCAGCTCGCCGTCGTGGTGCCGGGGCTGCGCTCGAACCCCGCCGGCTTCCTGCACGGCGACTCGTACTACTACGCCGCCGCCGCGCAGTCCGTCCGGGAGGACGGCGACCTCGACTTGCTCAACCAGTGCTTCCCCGAGGCGAAAAACCTCGCCGAGGTGCTGCCGCAACTCGAAGCCCCGTGCGGCTACTTCGGCTGGGCCCAGGGCGAGTACCTCACCATCAAGCAGTCGCCCCTGCTCGGCCTCTCGGCACTGCCGCTCTACGCCGCGCTCGGGACGCTCGGCTTCTTGCTCTTCAACCTCATCGTCTTGGACCTGCTGCTCGTCGGCGTGGCGACCCTCGGCGGCGGTGGCCCCGGCGCGTGGGTCGCTGCGCTGCTGGCCCTCACCACGACGCCGCTGATCCGCTTCGCCTTCGACTTCTCGCCCGACCTCTTCTTGACGGCCCTGCTCGTCGGCGCGCTGGTCGCCGCGAACGCCAACCGCCCCCTCGCTGCCGGCCTGTGCGCCGGCCTCGCCGTCAGCGCGAAGTTGTACGTCGCCGTGCCGCTGCTGCCGGTGCTCGCGCTGGTGCTGTGGCAGTCGCCGCGGGCGCTGACGCTGGTCAAGGTCGTCGTCGCGGGGGTCGTGGGGCTGCTGCCGGGGCTGGCGTGCAACACGCTGCAATTCGGGGCACCGTGGGTCACCGGCTACGAGCGAGAGCTGCACGTCGTGAATGGCGTGATTGGCCTGGCCGACCACTCGTCGCGCTTCACCGAGCCGCCGCTGGCCGGGCTGCTCGACCTGATGATGAACCCGACCGTCGGTCTCTTGTGGACCGCGCCGCTGATCGCGCTGGTGCCCTTCGCGACGCTGTTCCTGGCGCGGCGTGGGCCGGTCCCCGGCGGCCGGCCGGCGTTCGCCGCGGCGCTGGCGACGGCGGCGTTGACGCTCGCGCTGTTCGCCCCCTACGACGGCCGGCACGGCGGCAGCGAAGTCGGCAACCGCTTCATGTTCCCCGTCGTCGCCTGCGGCTTCGCGGTCTTGGGCATGGCGACCGATCGTGCCATTCGGGCAAGGTGTGCCGCATCCGCGCGTGTCGCCGCTTGTGCCGACGGCGTGAGCGCCGCCTGACACAATCGCCGGAGTTCGGCTCAAGTCCGGCGGCGTGCGGGCGGGACTTGAGCCACAAATAGGGGAAAGACTCTGGCGCAAGGGGTTCCCCGATGACGAACGACTCGAAGCTCGGTTTACTGGCCGGCCTGGCGGCGGTGGTGGTGGTCGCGGTGGTCTACTTCCAGAAGCCGCCCGACGCCGGGGCCGCCGCCGCCCTGCCGCCGAAGCCGGCCGCCGTGAGCGTCGCCCCCGCGGTGATCGTCAACATCCCGGCGCGGTAGAACTCCCCCATGCCGTACACGCCGATCCTGGGCACGCTGGCCTACGTCTTCTCGCCCGACGGCGGCGCGGTCCTGCTCGTCCACCGCACAGCCCGGCCGTCGGACGTACACCTCGGCAAGTACAACGGCCTCGGCGGCAAGCTCGAAGCCGGCGAGGACATCGTCACCGGGGTTCGCCGCGAGGTCCGCGAGGAGGCGGGGCTGGAGTGTGACGAGTTGCACCTGGCCGGGACGGTGAGTTGGCCCGGCTTCGGCGCGGCCGGCGAGGACTGGTTCGGCTTCCTGTTCCGCGTCACGGCGTTCACCGGCACCCCGCCGCCGTCGAACGCCGAGGGCACCCTCCACTGGGTCGCCCTGGCCGACGTGCCCGGCCTCCCAATGTGGGAGGGCGACCGGCACTTCCTGCCGGCGGTCCTCGACGTGACTGCCCCGCCGTTCCACGGCGTGATGCCCTACGAGAGCGGCCGGCCGCTGGGCTGGTCGGTGACGACTTTGCCGCGATAGTCGCCCGCGCGTTGCGTTGCGTGCTATAAGCCCTGAGTGGGCCAGAAGGCCGGCCCCGCCTTCGAGGAGACTGTGTGTCCGCCGTGCCGCTCCACCCGTCGATGCTCGGGGCCTTCCAGCCGGAGGTCGGGGCCGTCCCCTTCCCCGGCTACCGCCTGCTCGCCTTGCGCGGCCGCGGGGCCTTCGCCACCGTCTGGGAGGCCTCCACGCCGTCCGGCCAACTCGTCGCCATGAAGTTCATGTCGAGCGCGACCGTCGCCCAGACGGCCCGCGAGATCCGCTCGCTCCAGGCGATTCGCGAGCTGTCCCACGACAACCTCCTTAAGATCCGCCAGGTCTGGTCGCTGCCCGGCTGCATCGTGATCGCGATGGACCTCGCCGAGGCGTCGCTGATGGACCTCCTCGAAGTCTACCTGGACGAGTTGGGCCACGCGATCGAGGTGCCGAAGCTCGCCCCGTACCTCGTCGAGGTCGCGGCGGGGCTGGACTTCCTCAACGCCCGCAAGCACCGCATCGACGGCCGGCTCGTCGGCCTCCAGCACGGCGACATCAAGCCGAACAACATCCTCTTGCGCGGCGACCGGGCGATGCTGGCCGACTACGGCCTGGCGACCCCGACCAGCGGCGCGGTGACCCCGTGCCCCCGGCACGGCACGGCGGAGTACACGGCCCCGGAGGTCTTCCAGGGCAGCCTGAGCGAGCGCAGCGACCAGTTCAGCCTGGGGGTGACCTACCACGTCCTGGCGACCGGCCACTTCCCGTACCCGGAGCCGCCGCGCGACCGCGAGAAGCTGCGGGGCTACGCCCGGCCCGAACCCGACCTGTCGCGGCTGGTCATGGCGGAGCGGCTGGCCCTGGCGCGGGCACTCTCGCCGATCCCGCAGGATCGCTACCCGAGTTGCACGGAGCTGGTGAAGTCGCTGCTGGCGGCCCACGGCCTCCAGGCCGACCGCGGCGGGGACAGCAAGTTGGTGATCCGCTCGAGCACCACGAGTGAGGCGTCAATCCCCAAGTCGCAACTCTTCCGCTGACATGATCGGCGAGCCAGCTCCCCAAGAGTCGCTGGCGGCTCACTTCCGCGATTGCCACGCCGCCGGGTCGCGGGACGTGTGGTGGACGGCCAGATCCCGCACGCGGTTCCGTAACACGCGGTAGTAAACGACGTACGGGAACCCCGCCAAGGGTGCCGCGCGGATGTCGAGGTAGGCCGCGCCGAAACCGAGCGGGTTGGCGGTGATCGCGTCGAAAGCGCGATCGGCGGACGCGGCGAAGGCGTCCGCGAGGTCCGGACGCAGGCGGTCGTACCACTCGTACGCCGCTTGCAACTCGCCAGGGGCGTGGGGGTTGAAGTCGAACGGCAAGCTCACGACCGCCACCCTAACTGCGCCCGCATCTCGGCCCAGGTGACTGCGACGCCGGGGTTCGCGTCCATCTCGGCGTCACGCCGCTCCAGCTCCGCCTTGAACGCGTCACTCAACGGCGGCACGGTCCGCGCGTCGTCGAGGCTCCGCCAGATCTCCTGGGCCAGCGCGGTGCGCTGGTCGGCGGGCAACTTGTCGATGCCCAGGTCCTTCATCGTCGGTCCCATCGCGACTCCTCCGTTGGGGGTGACTACTTGCCGCCGGGGCTTTGGCCGCCGAGGCCCTCGAAGTACTCCTTCACCGCCTGCTTCGCGTCGCGGGGTAGCCGCTGGCTGTCCGCCGCCGCGGGGGCTTCTTGCGCCGCCGACTGGATCGCCGGGCCGAGTTCGCCCGTCGTCGCCGTCTTGAACGCCGGGCCTTTCGTGCTGCCGCCGTAGGTCTTCTTGCCGCGCGGGTCGAAAATCCCCTTCAGGCGCTGGTCCTCGTTGGCCGTCTTGGCGTCCTTGTTCTCCTCGCGCTCGCCCTCGCCGATGCCGCCGTTGTTCTTCTTACTCTTCCCCTTGCCCTTGCCTTTCCCCTTGCCGTCCCCGTCGCAATCCCCTTCGCCGTCGCAATCCCCTTCGCCCTCGCACTTCTTGCACGCCGCCTTCTTGTCGTCCTTCAGCCGCTGCAAGTAGCTCTCGGCGTCCTCAAGGTCCTTCAAGTCGGCCTCGGTCGCTTCGAGCGACTTCGCGGCCTGCTCGAGTTGCTTCGCCGCCTCCTCGTTGTCGCCCTGGTCGAGCGCGTCCTTCGCCTTTTGCAGCTTCTCGGCGAGTTCGCGGCCGGCCTCCTTCGACTGCTGGCCGTCCTCCTTCGCCTGCTTCAGTTCGCGCTCGAGGCTCTCGGCGTCCTGCTCCCGGCCCTCCTTCTTGGCGGCGTCGAGCATCTGCTTCAACTTCTCCTCGCGCTGCTTGGCGGCGTCGTTGCGCTGGAGTTGGTCCTTCATCTTCTCGAACTGCTTGGCGAGTTCCTGCTTCTCCTCCTCAGAGAGCTTGCCGTCCTTGACCTTCTTCTTGAGCTGGTCCAGCTCCTCCTTGGCCTTGCCGAGGTCGCCTTTCTGGAGCGCCTCGTTGAGCTTCTTGGCCGGGCCGTCCTGGAACTCCTT
>JANXTD010000540.1 GCA_025352585.1 Fimbriiglobus sp. | reverse complement strand
GCGGGGTCGAGGGCGTTGCCGAGCGCGATCGGGTACCAGGTGTCGCGGTAGTCGAACGGCAGGTAGGCCAGGTCGTACCGGCCCTCGTCCTCGACGCGCTGGAGCAGCGTTCGCGGCGGCAGCGGTTCGAGCTGGATCGTGACCTTGCGCTGGTCGGCGCTCGTCGGCGACTCGATCATGAGCTTGATCCGCTCGCACGCCGCCTTGGCCTGCTCGTCGTCGTCGGGGTAGAGCAGCGACAACTTCGGCGTCGCGGCGGGGGTCGCCAGGTAGGCGCGGAAGCGGGCGGTCGCGAGGTCGCGGTTGTACAGCGGCGTCGGGCCACTGCCCAGCACCTTCGGCACCGCCCAACTGCCCGGCGGGTACGGCCCCGTCAGCGGCTTGTGCAACTCCGGCATCGTGGCCGGGCGGAAAATGTCGGTCAAGATGCGGTCGCGGTCGATGGCGTGCAGCAGCCCCTTGCGGACGTCGACGCTTTGCAGCCCCGGCCGGCGGTGGTTGATCGCCAGAATCTGGATGCGGTGCGGGTCGGCGACGGTGACCGTCCGCACGCGGCCGCCCAGGTTGTTGTCCGCGCTGAACTTCGCCAGGTCTTGACTCGGCACGTCGGGCAGGACGTGGAGCCGGTCGGCGCGGAAGTCGGCCGGCAGGTCGGTCGATTGCTGGATGTCGAGGAAGCGAATTTCGCGAAGGAACGGCTGCCCGAGGTGCCCCGGCCGGCGGGCGTAGGCGGGGTTGGCCTGCAAGATCACTTCCTTCGGCGACTCGCTGGCGCTGCGGCGGATCGGCAGCAGGCGGAACGGGCCGCTGCCGAAGGGCTGCCGGGCGAATTCGGGGTCGTCGAGCGGCTTGTTCATCTCCAGCAGCCGGCCGGCCGGGAGGACCTTCGCGGTGAGCAGGCTGCGCGGGTCGGGGTGGCCGATCTTGAAGCGCACGCGCAGGCGGCCGGGGTCGGCGGGGTCGAAGCCGGGGTCGTCGAGCCAGGACGCGACCTCCGAACCGACCACCCCCGGCCGCTGCCGCATCAGCCGCAGCGTCCCCGCCACGTCCGCGGCCGTGAACAGGCTCGGCGCGCCGCCGCCCCACTCGACGTTGCCCAGCAGGCGGTACTCGCGCAGCCCCGCCCCGACGCTGCCGCGGTCGGCGGTGAGGTCGGCGACGTAGCGCGAGCCGGTCGCCTCGTCGGGCACCGCTTCGAGCAGGCCGTCGAAGAGCAAATCGACGATTTGGTGCTCGCTGTCGAAGCGGGCGAGTGAGGGCGACATGAACTCCGGCATCCGCCGCGCCCCGACGAAGAGGATCGGGTAGTCGAGCTTCAACTCCTGCTGCATCGCCCGCAGGCTGCCGTTGTCCGGGTCGAACTTCTCGACGCTGCTGAGCAGGTTGCGGGCCTCAGCCTTGTTGGTGCTGAAGGCCCGCTGCACGCCGTCGAGCATCTTCTTCGACTTCTCGGTGAGCGCTTTGCGGACGCGGGCGGCGACCTCGTTGGTCGAGCCGGGGAAGCGGGCCTCGTACTCGCTGAGCAGTTCACGGCCGCGGATCAGGTCGGGCAGGGCGTCGGACTTGACCAAGGCGTCGGCCTCGAGCAGCCGCGCGGCCAGGACCGGTTCGAGGTACTTCGGCGTCGCCTTGTAGAGTTCGGCGTACTTACGCGTGAGTTCCTTCAAGCTCGGCCAGTCGCGGTCGGCCCCGGCGGCCTGGACGCGGCCCAGGCGCACCTCGGCCAGCCGGGCGTAGACGGCCTCCTTGACGGCGTCCCAACTCTTACCGCGGCGGCGGTTCTGCTCGCGCGCCGAGTCGTGGAAGAAGTAGACCGCCACCAGTACCTTCTCGGCCGCCTCCAGGCGCTCCCGCGCCGGCGGGCCGTCGGCCGCCTTGAGCGCGAGTAACTTGCCGACCTCCTCGACGGCGATCGACTCGAAGTTCTCGACGCCGCGGACCCGCCTGAGGCCCAGGCTGACCGCCTCCTGCATCGCGTCGTCCGGCGCGAGCGGCACGACGCCGAACTCGGCGGGGTACCGGTCCTTGCCCCACAACAGCGGCAGCGGCGTCACCCGCGCCGGCTTGACGTTGGCGAGGCTCACGCGGTCGTAGGCGACCGGGAAGCGCTCGTAGAACGCCTTCAAAATGGGGTTCTTGGCGGCCGCCGCCTCGCGCACCAGGTCGGGCAACTTGACGAAGTACGCCCCGGCCGCCGACTCCGGCTCGCCGCCCCCCTTCGGCTCCGGCGGCGCGTCGATCGGCACCGGCGTGGCGGGCGTGGGCGGCGCGGCGGGGTCGATGCCCGGCGGCGGCTTGACGTCACCGGGGGCCTTGCCGCCGTCGATCGGCGGGACCTTCTTCAGCGGCGGCTTGGGCTTCGCTTCTTCCTCCTCGTCGGCGACGAGGGTCAGCCCGCCGAGGCTCAAGGCGAGGGCGAGACTCAGCAGCGGGCGGAGGAGCATGGCGGAATTCCCCAGGGGTCGGCGGAACGTCGGGCGGTCGCCGGGGTTCATCATACCGTGGCGACTCCGCCCCCGCGATCCGTCCGGCGCGAAGACCCTGTCAGAGTCCACCTCTCACAAAGTTTTCGGCTTGCCGGGTGGGCTGTGGGGTCGGAATAACGATACTGTCTCCGCGGCCCGGCCCGCCCTTCTGGCGGGACCAGCGGGCCGCGAACACTCTCTCAACTTGGAGTCGAAGACTCATGCGTAAAGTCCTGCTGGCGACGACCGCCCTGCTGCTGACCGTCGGCCTGACCCTGGCCGGCCCCGTCCGCCTCGTCAAGTTCGACGAGGACAAGAAGACCGTCATGGTCAAGGAAGGCAAGAAGGGCGAGGAGGTCGAGAAGACCTACAAGCTCAACGACAAGACGAAGTTCTTCGACGAAGACAAAGAGATCAAGATGGAAGAGGCCGTCAAGAAGATGAGCGGCGACAAGGCCGTCAAGGGCTTCGACCTCAAGGCCGACGGCGAGACCGCCACCGAAGTCAAGTTCATGGCCAAGAAGAAGAAGAAGACCGAAGCCAACTAGTCAACCGGCCCCCGGCCGACCCCGCCGCCCGGCGCACGGACAGAGGTGCGCCGGGCGGCGTCGTTTCGCGGCCGGCCCCCGCAGTCGCCGGGCGGTGCCGCCCGCGCGTCACTCCCGGAAAGTAGTGGTCCCGGTTGACCCCGTCGAAAGCCGCCGCCGTCGCGGCAGCACTTCTTGAAGAGCCGGCCCGACCCGCACGGGCAGAGGTCGTTGCGGCCGACCTTCTCATGCAACTCCTTGTCCCCGTGGACGACGCGGACGCCCCGCTTCACCTTCGTCTCCGACGGGAACCCCTTACGCCGCTTGCTCATCGTCTCGAAATGACAGTCCTGGGTCGTTGTGTTGTGGAGCCACGGGACACCTCCTGAGTCGGTAATACGTCGGGGCCGAGACCCCGGTGGGACACGGGGCCTGGGGCCAAGGTTCGGGGCGACACGCGGCCCGCCGGTCTATCCTCCGGGTTCGACTCGCCCGCCGCGAACCCGGCGAGCCGGGGCGGTGTCCCCCCCGGCATGAACACCAATCTCCTCAACGCCAAGTTCGCCCGGATCGGGGCGCGCCTCGTGGTCGCCGACCGCCCGGCCCGCCGCAGCCGCATGGCCGGGGCCGTCTCGCTGGACGTGCAGTCCGACCGGCGGGGCGAGTTCTTCGAGATCGCCCGCCGGCCCGACGCCGGGGCCGAGGTCACCGTCCTCGACGCGCGGCCGGCCGAGCGCCACCTGCTCCTGATGGTCCGGGAGGCCGGGGAGAAGAGCAAGTTCCTGTGCGGGCACGACGAGCGCCACTGGTTCGTCGCCGGCATCCCCGAGTCCGCCCCCGTCGGCACCGTCCGCCAGGCCGTGGAGGCGCTCAAGCCCGCCGCGGTCGTGGCCGCCCAGGCCGGGATGCGGCTGGGGGCCGACGCCCGGAGCCGGCGGAAGAACGCCGCCTTCGTGCGCCAGGGAGAGTGGTTCTTCCTGCCCGCCCCCGACTTTGTTGCCGACGCGCGGCTGGTCTTGCCCTGGGAGCCGATCACCCGCGGCAACGGCGGCAAGCCGCACTGGACCGAGTGGCTGTACCGCACCGGCGGGGAGACGGTCTACGTCTGCACCCGGCGACCCAACGGCGTCACCGAGGGCCAGTACAAGGGCATCCTCTCCGCCAACCCGCAGGCGCGGAGCTGGGGCTGGCGAGTGATGCGCCGCAACCCCGGCGTCTACGTCAAGGGCCGGGTCCGGCACGCCGACCACGCCACGATCCGCCTGCCAGGCTGGCACCAAGTCCTGATGAACACCGAAGGCGAGTCGAAGGCGATGAAGAGCGTCGCCTTCCTCGACTGAAAACGAGCCGACGAATCGTCAACGAAGAAAGGCCACCCGCAGCGGTCTGCGGGTGGCCTTTCTCATGGAAGCGCCGGGAATCGAACCCGGGTCCCGTGGCACTGATCAGTCGGCTTCTACGTGTGTAGCTTGTAAACGCTCGCGACGCACTCGCGGTTTCCCGCTCGCCGTCGCCCGTTCGCCCCCCTCAAGACTCCCACAAGCAGGATTCCCCAGGGGCTATCGACCAGAGTAGTTAGCGAGTGCGGCCGTCGAAGCGGGTCGGGTTGCCCTTTCCCTCGAGCACTCGCGATCCTGATTTGGCGTCCAAACCGTGGCCCTCTCAGGCTAAGGGCACGGGATGGGGCTGGTATCTCTACGCAGCCAAGGCAACATGCGTTTCAGCAGTTGATGTTTTGATTGGCTTTTTACGAGGCCAGCCGATCAACCTCGACACGCCGCGCGACCCATCGCGTTGCCCGGTCGATACCAGATCGCCCCCGAGTCCCGTGATACGTAGCGGACACGGCTATCATAGCCGCAGTCGCCCGAAAGGAAAGGCCACCGCGCGGCGGCGAACCCCCGCGGCTCGCGCCGCGTCCTTGCGGGCGACGAAGCCCCCACCCCCACGCGGAGCGACCCCCATGACCCACCCCGCGCGGGCGCTGCCGTTCGACGAACTCTGGGACGGCCTGCGCCAGGCGGTCGCCGCGGGACTCGTCCGCGAGAGTGCCGGGGCCGACGGCCTGCGGCTGTACTGCTACACCGAGGCGACCGTGTACGGCCGCGCCTGGGACGCCGTGACGATGCTGGCCCGCGGGCTGATCCTCGACGCCGACGCCCGGCGGGTCGTGGCGACGCCGTTCCCCAAGTTCTTCAACGTCGGGGAGGCCGGCACCGTCCCCGACCTGCCGTTTGAAGCATTCGAGAAGCTCGACGGCAGCCTCATCATCCTCTTCCACCACAACGGCGTCTGGCGGTGCGCGACCAAGGGCAGCCTCGTCTCGGACCAGGCGGCGTGGGCGGCGCAGTGGGTCGCCGGCTACGACTTGGCGGCGCTCGATCCCGGCACGACCTACCTGGCCGAGGCGATCTACCCGGCCAACCGCATCGTCGTGCGCTACGCCGAGACGGGCCTGTTCCTGCTCGGCGGCTACCGCAGCGACGGCTCCGAACTCGACTACGCCGCGCTGCAAGCGGTCGGCGAGGGCGTCGGCTGGCCGGTGACCCGGCGGCGCGCCTTCGGGGCCGTCTCGGAGTTGCTGGCCCTGGCGAAGACGCTGCCGACGACCGAAGAGGGCTTCGTGATCCGCTTCGCCAACGGCCTGCGGCTCAAGGTCAAGGGCGACGAGTACTGCCGCGTCCACCGGCTCGTGTCGGGCCTGAGTCCGCTGTCGATGTGGGAGGCGATGCAGGCCGGCGACGACCTCGACGCGGTGCGGCGGCAACTGCCCGAGGAGTTCTGGGCCGACTTCGACGCCATCGTCGCGGCCCTGCAACGCAACCTCGACGGCCTGATCGCCGAGGTCGCCGCCGAGGCCGGGGCCGTCGCGCACCTCAGCGACAAGGAACTCGGACTGCGGCTGGCGTCGCTGCCGGAGCGCACCCGCCGCTTCGTCTTCCCGTTCCGCAAGTCCGGCGGCGACCTGATGAGTGGGCCGGCGCGCGTGGCGTTGTTCCGCGTGATCCGCCCCGACAACAACCGACTCGACGGCTACGTGCCGTCATCGGCGGTGGACCGAGTGCGCGACGACGCTTGACGGCGTTTCGGCTGTAGACAAGGAATGCATTGATATGTCAATGCATATATCGCACTAAATTTCAGCGGTATGAATTCAGAACATTCCTGCTTCGGCTTATACGTTATTTAAGTCATCTGTACTGTGCTCGTCACGTAGTGGTTGTTCAGGTAGCCAAAGGACATCATTTTTGGTTCTGATGTAGTAGTTGGCGTGGAAACGCACTCTGTACCTGCGATAACTCGTTTCGGGCAACGGGACATTTATGGTAGATGGTTCATAGTCTACAGTTGCGGTAGGGATTGGAAAATCCTTTGGTGCAGACGGATACATTGCCATAAGACTCCATCTGCGGTCAGTTGGTCCTGTCAAATTGAAGCCTGAGGGACTGTGCATTGAAGCACGTACACGATGAGTCAAAACACCCAAAAATGACATCGAGTTGGGAATTCGTATTACGAAAAAGCTGAACCATGCGAATGCCCGCTCAACATCGGGAAAAGTGAGAAATAACCGCTCTCTATCAAGAGCATCCGTGAAGATATAACGACTATGAATGTGAGAAAAAACGAAAATTTCGGTCTGGTACGCATTGAAATTGTCGTGGCTGCACCTTCTCGATTTAGCCTCACAATCACGCACCTTCAGGAAGTTGCTTTTGTTGTTTTCGTGACGAAGTAGGTCGTAGTCATCGACACCCCAGGTTAGAAAGCCGATGGACGGACCCGAGGTGATGGGGGTTCGTAAAGGTGCTACAAAGATGCCAAGGCCTTTTGGCGAACCATCGGGATACCTACCCGACCTAATTGCCCCGCCTTCCTCGCTCGAAAAATGCACGAACCCGTCGGCGTGGTAGGTCATTTTTACCCTACTGGATGCTTTGTAGCTAGATATAAAATTGAGAGGTGTGAAGCCCTCAAACTTGCTGTCTTTAAAGGAAACCGGGTCGTGAGGTACTTTGAAACAGACCCCTACACGTTCCTTGTGGTACGGCATTATGACCGAGAAGCCGCCTTCCTTGGTGAACTGTATTTTCGAGAGTTTGCGATACTGGTTGTTGTGCTCGATACAAATGGTCCAGCCTTTCATCTTGTCGCTCCATGTTCAGGGATAGTTGCCAAACGTTAGACGGTCCTGCTTGCCCAAAGGTTCACTCGGATTATTTGGACCGCGATTTGCTCTTGACGAGAGCGATATTCGTACGTCCCTCGCTGCGCCTGCGGCGGGCCGGAAGCATCTCGGGATTTCCGGTCGCCGAGCACGCCCGGTCGCGTAATACTATCGTCGCGTCTATCACACCGGGGGTTTCGCCATGACACGCCGACCGGGCTTCACGCTGATCGAACTGCTCGTCGTGATTGCCAT
>JANXTD010000485.1 GCA_025352585.1 Fimbriiglobus sp. | reverse complement strand
AAGAACTGCGCGGTGACCTTCGGCAGCCCGGCGTAGGACTTCACCCGCGCGTCCCGGTCGGCGAGTTCCCAAGCCGCCTCGTAAGCCCGCAGCCGCCGGCCGAGTTCGTACCGCTCGACCTGTGCCGCGGCCGGGCTGGCGGCGGCGAGAACGGCGGCGATCACGGCAAGAATGCGGGTGGCGGTCATGGTTGGCCCCGACAATTTTGGGATTCGAGGGTTGGAAGGCGTGCGCCGGTTCCATTCAATTTAGCAGTCCTGCCGGTCGCGTGGCGTGAGCCGGCCCGGCGAATTCGCGTGAGGGTGCGGCATGATGCGGCAGTTCGTCCCGTTGGCCTGCCTCGGCACGGCCCTCCTGCCCGCGGGGGCACTCGCGCTCGGCTGGCGCACCTACTACCCGCCGTGCGCCCCGGCCGTCTGCTACCTGCCGCCGGTCGTGTACTTCCCGGACTGCCCTCCGGCGCTTGAGTTCTACGCCCCGGCCCCGCTCGCGGCCCCGGCCCCCGTCCCGCTGCGAACGCCCGCCGCGCCGACGGTGACGCAAGACCCGCCGGCGCGGCCCGTGCCGGCGAAGCCCGACGCGCCCGCGCCGAAGGCCCCGATGCCGGTGACGCCCCGCGTCAGCCTCGAAGCCCCGGAGGGCGCGCCGGCCGAGGCGGTACGCATCCCGGCGGCGGTCCCGGTCATCCCCGTGACGCCGTCCGCGCCGCTCGCGCAGCCGCGCGTCGTCGAGCCGGAGCCGGTGAAGTTGCCGCCGCTCGTGCCGCGCGTCCCCGGCAACGAGGGCGGCTTGCCGCCGCTGAAGATCGCCCCGCCGGCCGGGCCGAGCACGTCGAACAGCAGCCCGCTCGCCGACCGCCGGGCCGCCGAGGTCGTCCCCGTCGTCGGCGGCGAAGTCCCCGCCCCCGGAGCCTTGCGCAGCGTCGGCATCTTCAACCACACCGACCGCGCCGTGACCCTGACCGTCGAGGGCGAAACCGTGACGCTGCCGGCGCGCAGCTACGTCACCGCCGCGGTGCCGCGCAAGTTCGCCTGGAAGCTCGGGGCCGGCGAGTTGCAAACGACTGAAGTCCCGCCGGACGCGCCGGGCGTCGAAATCGTCCTCCGCCGGTAACCCCATGCCGCTCGACTTGACGCTGTCGCAACTGCTGCTGACTCACGACTCGGCCGGCCCGCGCCCCGTGGCGCAGTCGCCCGGCGTGACGCCCGCACTCGCCGAGGCCGCGCTGCAAGCCGCCGCCCGCTACGGCCCGCCCACGGTCGCGGCGCTGTTCGTCGTGGACCTGTCCCCAGCAATGGTTGCCGTCGTGCGGACGGCCGGCGCGCCGTCGGCGGGGTTCCACTTCTTACTCTTAAGCCGGCCGCTGTACGGCTTGCTCGGCGACCCGTTCGAGATCGCCGACCGCGACCCGCCGGTGTGGGCGGCGCGGGGGAACCTGCCCGACCGCGCGTGGCCGGCCGAGCCGCTGCCGGGCCGCACGGTGGCGCAAGTGCTCGACGCCTTCCACGCCGGCGACATGCCGTGGCTGCTGGGCGGCGCGCAAGCCCTGCTCGACGGTGCCCGGCTGGTCTTCGGGAGCGACGCCCCCGACGAGGCCCGCCTGCGGTGCCTGTGGAAACTGCTGCCCGACCGCAGTCGCGCCGACCTCCGCCCGGCGACCTTCGCCCAGAACCTCGACCTGAACTTCCACGCCACGGTGACGCCGACCCCGGCGGTGACCCCGGCCAACCACCTGACGGCCGACCAGACGCGCGACTACCCCGAGGGCCGCTACGAGCTGGCGCTGCAAGTCGCCGTCGAGTCGGGCGACCAGGCAGCGCTCGACCGGCTGTTCGCGCGGCGCACGAGCGCCGACGTGTTGCGCTTCGCGCTGACCGCCGTGGGCGTGGCGACCGCCGCGGCGCTGCTGGCGAAGCTGGCGTTCTAGTTTTTGGACCAGCCAAAACTCAGAACCCCCACGCGAACGGGTCGGCGGGGTCGAGCAGCAGCGTCGCCTCGGCGGTGACGTGGGCGCGGCCGGTGACCGTCGGGCGGATCAACGCCCCCTCCCACTCGTAAGTCCCCTCGAAGACCGTGCCCAACACGCCCTCTTGTCGCCAGACGCGGCCCGGCTCCAATAACCCGGCGGCGGCCAGGCAGGCGAGCTTCGCGCTCGTGCCGGTGCCGCACGGGCTGCGGTCGTACGCGCCGCCGGGGCACAGCATGAAGTTGCGGCCGTGGTTGGCCGGGTCGAGCGGCGGGCCGACGAGTTCGATGTGGTCGATCACCGCCCCGCCGCGGCCGGTCACCCCCGCCGCCTCCAGTGCGGCGCGGATCGCCGTCGTGAAGGCCACCAGTCGGGCGGCGTTCGGGCGGGTCAGGGTCTCGGCGTGCCCACCGGCGAGGTAGAACCAGTTGCCGCCCCAGGCCACGTCGCCGGTCACGCGGCCGAAGCCCGGCACCTCGACGCTCACGCCGGCGAGGTAACGCTCGCTCAGCACGTTCACCACACTGACGGAGCCGTCGGGGTGCAGCGTCGCGGTCACGTCGCCGACGGGGGTCTCGATGGCGTGGACGCCCACGCCGATGCGGCCGAGGTGGGCCAGCGTGGTGACGAGGCCGATGGTGCCGTGGCCGCACATGCCGAGCAGGCCGACGTTGTTGAAGAAGACCACGCCGCACGCCGCCGCCGGGTGGACCGGTTCGCAGAGCAGCGCCCCGACGAGCACGTCCGAGCCGCGCGGCTCGTTGACCACGGCGGAGCGGAAGCGGTCGAAGGCGGGGCCGCAGCGCGCCGCGCGGTCGCGCAGGCTGCCGGCCCCGAGGTCCGGCCCGCCGCTGAGCACGACCCGCGTCGGCTCGCCGCCCGTGTGCGAGTCCACCACGACGATTCGCTGCATGTCGGTCCTCCAGGGCCGGCCGCGAACGGAAGTCGCCCGGCCGGCGTAGTAGCGCTGAACCCCCCGTCGCCCGGCGGGCGGCGGTTCGTAGGATACTATCAGTCCCCCTTGTCGTACGGAGATGTCTGATGCGGTACACGGCCCGGCTCCTCGGCGGCGCGCTCTTCCTGCTCGCCCCCACGTCGCTCGTCGCCCAGGCCCCGCCGGCCCCCGCCGCGCCGGCCGCCCCCGCCGCCGCGCAACCGCCGGCGGTCCCCCCGGTGGCCCCCGCCGCGACCGGCGACTACTTCCCGATGAAGGTCGGCGCGAAGTGGGTCTACAAGGTCGGCGAGGCGATCGTGACGGTTAAGGTCGCCTCCGCGGACAAGGACGGCGCGAAGATCGAGACCGAAGTCAACGGCAAGGTCGTCGCCAGCGAAGTGCTCAGCGTCACGCCCGAGGGGATCGTCCGCACCAAAATTAATAACTCCGAGATCAAGCCGCCGGTCATGATCCTCAAGCTCGCCGGCGGCAAGGCCGTCAAGGGCGACAAGTGGAAGGTCGAGTCGAGCGTCCAGGGCCAGTCGGTCAAGGGCGAGTTCACGACCAAGGACGACAAGGAGTCGGTCACCGTCCCCGCCGGCAAGTTCGACGCGGTCGCCGTGGACGGCGGCGAGTTCGACATCGCCGGCACCAAGACCTCGATCAAGTATTACTTCGTCCCCGGCAAGGGCATCGTCAAGCAGTCCTACAGCATCCAGGGCAACGAAGCCGTGCTGGAGCTCAAGGAGTACACCGAGGGCAAATAGCGGGCAGCCCCTTGGCGCGGCCCGCGCGGCGTGCGACAATCGACCCCGTCACGGTCTCTGACCTTTGAGAAGGGGCACGCCATGCGTCCCGTCTTGCCGCGGCGGGCGTTCTCGCTCATCGAGCTGATCGTCGTCATCGCCATCGTCGCCATCCTGATCGCGCTGCTGCTCCCGGCGGTGCAAAAGGTGCGCGAGGCGGCGGCCCGCATTAATTGTACGAACAACCTCAAGCAGCAAGGCCTGGCGCTGCACGGCTACCACGACGCGGTCGGCCGCTTCCCCGCGGCGCTGAACAAGCCGACGGCCCAGTGCAACGGCTACGCCTGCGACGCCCCGCCGGCCGGGCTGCTCAACGCGACGACGGCCCTCGACGGCAACTACTTCAGTTGGGCCTTCCACGTCGCGCCGTACCTCGAGGCCGGCAACGCCGCCAAGCTGTTCGACAAGTCCGCGCTGCCGTGGTGGCAGTACCAGCCGGGCAAGCCGGCCACGGGCGACAACACGATCAACGCCATCGTCATCAAGGCGATGATTTGCCCGTCCGACCCGCGCGGCCTGGGGCTGCTCTGCCCCGACGGCGAGTACAACGGGACCAACCGCGTCGTCGCGCTGACGGACTACCTCGGCGTGTCGGGGTCGAGCCAGTTCAAGGAAGCGGGCGGCCAGGACGGCATGCTCTACGTCAACTCCGGCGTGCGGATCGCCGGCGTGACCGACGGCCTGAGTGGCACGCTGATGGTCGGCGAGCGGCCGCCGTCGAGCGACCTGATCTACGGCTGGATGTGGGCCGGGGCGGGCCAGTTCCCCCACTTCGGCGCGACCGACGTGGTCCTCGGCGTCCGCGAGCGCTCCACCCCGGCGGGGCCGGCGGAGTCGTACCGGCCGGGCGACCTGAACGACTCGAGCCTCGCCCAGCGCTTCCACTTCTGGAGCCTGCACCCCGGCGGCGG
>JANXTD010000482.1 GCA_025352585.1 Fimbriiglobus sp. | reverse complement strand
GTCCCAGGTCGTGGCAATCGGCTTGCCGCCCTGGAAGTCGGCGTCGGCGGCGAACAGTTCGAGCTTGAAGCCCTCCGGCACGCTGTAGTGCGGCAGCGACTTGGCGGGGCTGAGCGGCGACTGCATCGTCGTGATCGGCGCGGCGGTGACGCCCCACGTCTTAGACGGCGGGTAGAACGGCACCTTGGCCGGCACCTTGACGAAGTCGGTGGCCGGACCGGTCACCGCGGTCATCTTCGGGGCGTCGGCGTAAGGCCCGGCGAGGGCGGGGTCTTGCCCGCAGGCCCAGCGGGTGCCGCGTTCCAGAAGATTGTGGAAGCCGGGGTGGCTCCAGGTGCGCTGGTCGTGGCCCCACGCGGTGTAAAACACGCGGCCCTTGCCCTCGGTGCGGACCCACGTCCACGGCTCGTTGAGGTCGCCGTCGGTGCGGACTTCGAGCACCGTGCGGCCGACGGTGTTGTGCTTGTGGTGGACGTAAGTCTCGTCCCAACTCTCGAAGCTCGTGAAACCGGCGGTGACCGCGTGCTCGGCGACCGGCTTGACGCGGAAGACGCCGGTGGTGTGCGAGCGAAACTGCGCCCCGACGAGCTTGACGTAGTCGTCGCTATTCGTGAAGCAGTAGCTCGCGCAGTGGACGGGGACGAAGCCCTTGCCCGCGGCGACGAACTCGCGAATCGCCGCGACTTGCTCCGGGGTGCCGCGCTCAATGTTGGCGAACACCATGAGCGCGTCATATGGCTTCAAGCCGTCGGCGGTCAGTACGTCGGGGCCGTTGGCGTAAGTCAGCGCGATGTTGCGCGCGGCGAACACCGGCTCGAGTTGGCGGAAGCGGGCGAGTGGCAGGTGGTGCCCGGCGTCGCCGAGGAACAACACCTTCAACGGCGGCGGCTCGGCGGCCGGGGCGGCCGTGATGAACACGGCGAGTGTGAGGAGCGTGAGGAGAGTTCGCATGGCGAGTCCGGGAGGGGCGGGGATGATCAAGAAGAACAATTTACCGCGGAGGCCCCAGCGGACAGATGAGAAAGGCGAAAACCGAGTTAGCCGCTAAGACGCAAAGGGCGCGGAGCGATCCAAATCCGAATTTCGAGTTTTGGTCTTCTCCGCGCGCTCTGCGTCTCTGCGGCTAACACGGTTGACTTCCGCCCTCACACCGGGTCGTGGCCGTGGGCGACGGCGTTGGTCAGGTGCCGGATCGCCGCGGCGATCGCCCCCTGCGGCTTCGTGCCGGTCGCCGGGAGCAGGCGGCAGACGGCCAGCGACGGCGGCAGCGACCGCCGGGCCGTCGCGACGACGAGCGCCGGCAGGAAGCCGGGGTCGCGCTCCGACAGCCGGCTCTGCAAGAAGACCGTCGCGGGGTTGAACAAATTCACCACCGCCCCGACGCCGATGGCCAAGAAGCGCGCCGTCTCGTCGAGTTCGGCGCGGAAGTCGATCGGGCTTTGGGCGACGAGGTCGAGCGCCTCGGGGATGCCGACGGCGCGGCGCAACTTGCGGCCGACGCGCGCGGCGAACGCCCCGTCGGCGGCGACGGTTTCGAGGCAGCCGGTGTTGCCGCAGCCGCAGGGGGGGCCGCCGTCGGGCACGACGGTGATGTGGCCGATCTCCCCGGCGTGCCCCGTCTGGCCGAGCAGCGGGCGGCCGTTGGAGAAGACGCCCAGGCCGATGCCGACGCCCACGTCGATCACCGCGAAGTCGCGCAGCCCGCCGGCCTGGCCGTACAGCCGCTCGGCGAGGCAAATGCCGCGCGACTCCTGGACCAGCACCGCGTCGAGGCCCAGCAGCGCGCCGAGGTCGATCGCGGGGGTCTGGCCGTCGGTCAGGTGCAGGTTGGGCGACAGGACGCCGCGGCCGTGGCGGTCGTCGATCAGCCCCGGCATACTCACGCCGACGGCCAGCGTCGTCACACCCGGCCGGGCGATGAGTTGGTCGCAGGCGTAGCGTAATCCGGCGAGCAGTTCGGGGTAGGTGGCCGGCGTCGGGAAGGCGCGGCTGGCGTCGGGGTGCGGCGTGCCGTCGAGGGCCGCGGCGGCGACGCTGCAACTGCCCGCGTCGATGACCACGCCCAGCACTTGAGCCCGCTCGACGGCCAGGCGCAGCAGCGGCGCGGGCCGGCCGCGGGCGACCTCCGGCGGGGGGACCTCCTCGATCAGCCCCGCAGTCAGCAGCGACGCGACCGCCTTCGAGGCCGTGGGCGGGCTGACGCCACTGCGGCGGGCGACCTCGGCGCGCGACATCGGCCCGTGGGCC
>JANXTD010000467.1 GCA_025352585.1 Fimbriiglobus sp. | reverse complement strand
GCCTGCCGCTGGGCGGCGCGAGTCCGGGGGCCGCCGCGCCCGACGCCCGGCCGGCCGCGCTGACGCTGCCCGACATCCCGCCGCTGCCGCCCGCGGGGTCCGGCACCTGGCGCAACGACGCCGCCCCGACGCACCGCCTGCCGCACACGCCGCAAGTCATGGGCGACGCCAACACGCTGACCTGGGGCCACGACACCACCCCGCGCTCGACCCCGGCCAACTTCCAGGTGCCGACACCCCCCGCGCCCACGGTCACGATGTTGCCGCCGCCGAGCGTCGAGGTGATCCCCGACACGATCCCGATGTTCGGCCCGCCGCGGGTCGAGGCCCGCACCCTGCGCGGCGTGGACGCCCCGGCGATGCCGTCGGATTACCTCGCCGAGCCGGACGCTGACGTGATCCTCGTGCCCGCGCCGGTCGCTGCGGCGAAGACTCCGGGCGCTTACGCCTCCGGCTCGCCGGCGCACGCCTCGGCCGCGATGTTCGCCCCCGCGAGTAGCGCCCCGGCCGACCCGGTGCCGGCGGCCGTATGGCCGGTCTACGCCGCGAACTCGCTACTCGAAACCGGCCTCGACCAGTGCGGGCCGTTCGGACGGCTGGTGACCAACCGCGTCAGCAAGCAGTTCCTCGGCTGGTCCGGCGTCGCGCTGCTACTGCTGTCCGCCGTCTGGGTCGCCCGCGGCTACGGCCTTATCGACTTTCCGCTGCCGACCAGCGGGGCCGTCGCCAGCGCGCTGGGGCGATAACGCACTTCGCCCGCCGCGCCGCGTACACTGGTGTGACCCTTCCTGCGAGGAGACCACCGTGGAAACGACAACTCTGACGGCCGGCGGCATCGTCTGCGGCGGCTGCGCGAACTCGGTGAAGAAGGCGTTGCTGGCCGTCCCTGGGGTCGCCGACGTGGCGGTCGAGGTCGCCACGCAGCGCGTCACCGTCACCCACGACGAGCGGGTGGACCGGGCGACCGTCGTCGGGACGCTCACCAAGGCCGGCTTCACGCCGGCGTCGTGACAGCGACCACCTCCGTACCGGCGAGCCGCGTCGAGATGCCGGTGCTCGGCATGCACTGCGCCGCCTGTGCCACGCGCATCGAGGGGGCGCTGAAGCTCGCGCCGGGGGTGTCGCGCGCTGCGGTCAACTACGCCACCGGCCGGGCGACCGTCGAATACGACCCGGCCGCGACCGCCCCCGCCGACCTGCTCGGCGTGGTGCGCGAGGTCGGCTACGACGCCGTGCTGCCGACGGCCGACGACGCCGGCGACTCGGCGGCCGACGCGGCCCGCGACGACGACTACCGCCGCACGCGGGTGAAGTTCCTCGTCGCCGCGGCGCTGACGCTGCCCGTCGCTGTGGTGGCGATGGCCGGGCACCTCGCGCCGGCGCTGGCCGACTTCCCCGGCCGCGTCTGGCTCGAACTCGCGCTCACGACGCCGGTGCTGTTCTGGTGCGGCCGCGAGTTCTTCACCGGGGCGTGGGCCGCCGCCCGGCACCGCGCCGCCGACATGAACACCCTCGTCGCGATCGGCACGCTCTCGGCCTACGCCTACAGCGTCGTCGCCACGGCCGCCCCGAGTTGGCTGGCCGTCGGCGGCCACGCGGGGAACGGCGTCGCGGCCGTCTACTACGAAGTCGCGGCGGTCATCGTCACGCTGATCCTGCTCGGCCGGCTGCTCGAGGCGCGGGCGCGCAGTGCCACCGGCGGGGCCGTGCGGGCGCTCGTCGGCCTCGCCCCCAAGACGGCCCGCGTCGAGCGTAACGGCGATGAAGTGGACGTGCCGCTCGGCGAGGTCGTCGTCGGCGAGGTCGTGCGCGTCCGGCCCGGCGAGAAAGTCCCCGTGGACGGCACCGTCCTCGACGGCACCTCGGCCGTGGACGAAAGCATGGTTACCGGCGAGCCGATGCCGGTGGCGAAGGGTCCGGGCGACCCGGTGATCGGGGCGACGGTCAACGGTACCGGGTCGTTCCGCATGACCGCGACCAAGGTCGGGGCCGACACCGTGCTGCGGCAGATCGTCCGGCTCGTGCAAGAGGCGCAAGGCTCGAAGGCCCCGATCCAGCGGCTCGCCGACGCCGTGGCCGGTTACTTCGTGCCGGCGGTGCTGTGCCTGGCGGTGGTGACCTTCGTCGCCTGGTACGACCTGTCGCCGCCCGAGTCGCGGCTAACCTTCGCGCTGCTGACCTTCGTGTCCGTGCTGATCATCGCCTGCCCGTGCGCCCTGGGTTTGGCGACCCCGACGGCAGTCCTCGTCGGCACCGGCCGGGGGGCGCAGGCCGGCATCCTGATCAAGGGCGGCGAAGCCCTCGAAGCGGCCGGGCGGCTCACGACGGTCGTGCTCGACAAGACCGGCACCGTGACGCAGGGCAAGCCGGCCGTCACCGACGTGGTGCCGGCCGGGGTCAGCGCCGACGACCTGATCCGCTTCGCCGCGAGTGCCGAACGCGGCTCGGAACACCCGCTCGCCCGCGCCGTGGCCGACGCCGCCGCGAGCCGGGGGCTGGCGGTCCCGCCGGCGGCGCACTTCGAGGCGGTCACCGGGCACGGGCTGTCGGCGACGGTCGAGGGCCACGCCGTCCTCGTCGGCAACGCCCGGCTTCTCACGTCCCGCGGCATCGACTTCGACGCCAAAGTCGTCGAGTCGGCGGCGGGGCGGACGGTCTTGCTCGTCGCGGTGGACAGCAAGTACGCCGGGCTGATCGCCGTCGCCGACCCGGTGAAGCCGACCTCGAAGGCCGCCGTCGCCCGGCTGGTCGCGCTGGGCCTCGACGTGGTGCTGCTCACCGGCGACAACCGCGCCGCGGCCGACGCCGTCGCCCGCGAAGTCGGCATCGACCGGGTCGTCGCCGAGGTGCTGCCGGCGGGTAAGGTCGCCGAGGTGCGTAAACTCCAGGCGGCCGGCGCGGTCGTGGCGATGGTCGGCGACGGCATCAACGACGCCCCGGCCCTCGCCGCCGCCGACGTGGGCG
>JANXTD010000446.1 GCA_025352585.1 Fimbriiglobus sp. | reverse complement strand
CTTCGACAAGGTCAAGCTCAAGCCGAACATGATCCGCGTCGAGCAGGGCGAACTCGAGGCCGCGCACGCCAAGGCCGCCCCCGAGTTTCTGGAGACGCTGCGCCGCATCCGCCGCAACATCAACTCGTTCCAGTCCGGGCTGTTGCACCGCGACGCCGAGTTGCGCGTCTCGGGCAGCTACGACTTGCAGCAGCGCTACCGCGCCTACACCCGCGTCGGCGTTTACTGCCCCGGTGGGGCCGCCGCGTACCCCTCGACGCTGCTCATGACCGTCTGCCCCGCCCAGGCCGCGGGCGTCAAGGAAATCGTCGTCGTCATGCCGCCGACGCCGACGGGAGCCTACAACTCCGACATGCTCGCCACCTGCCACGAGTTGGGCGTCACCGAAGTTTACCGCGTCGGCGGGGCGCAGGCGATTGCCGCGCTCGCCTACGGCGTCGAGGGCATCCCGGCCGTCAACATGATCGTCGGGCCGGGTAACCAGTACGTCGCGCTCGCCAAGAAGTTCGTCTACGGCGTCGTCGCCATCGACTGCATCGCCGGCCCCAGCGAGGTCGTCGTCGTCGCCGACGACTCGGCCCACCCCAACTACCTCGCCCTCGACCTGCTCGCGCAGGCGGAGCACAACCCCGGCACCGCGGTGCTGCTGACCTGGTACGAGCCGCTGATCGCCGAGGTGATGGAGGCGCTCGAGAAGCGGCTGGCGAAGCTGAGCCGCGGCGACGCTGCTCGCGACTGCCTCGAACGCTACGGGGCGTTCATCCTCGCACCCGACAAGCACGCCGCGATCGACTGCGTCAACGAGTTGGCCCCGGAGCACCTGCACATCCAGACGCGCGACCCCGAGGCGTTTTCGGACGAGGTCGAGAACGCCGGGGCGATATTTTTGGGGCCGTTCACGCCGGTCGCACTCGGCGACTACGCCGCCGGGCCGAGCCACGTCCTGCCGACCGGCGGCACCTCCCGCTTCAGCAGCGGGCTGAGCGTCAACGACTTCCGCAAGCGCACCAGCATCATCCGCTTCACGCGCAACGGCATGCGGACGATCGCCCCCGACGCGATCTTCCTGGCCAACAAGGAAGGCCTGACGGCCCACGCCCTGAGTGTCGAGGCCCGCGCCGCGGACAACGGCCCGGCCGCGCGGCCCAAGCCGAAGCCCGAGAAGGTGGTCAAGAAGTGAGCCGCCCCGACCGGCCCCCCGCGGTCGCGCCGCCCACGCCCAGCGGCGCGGGCGACGGACTCCGCCCCGCCGTCGTGGCGATGGCCGGCTACGCCCCCGGCGAGCAGTTCAACGACCCCGACATCGTCAAGCTCAACACCAACGAGTGCCCCTACCCGCCGTCGCCGCGCGTCATCGCCGCCGTGCGCGAGGCGCTGACCGGCGATAAGCTGCGCAAGTACCCGCAACCGCTCGGCGACGGCTTCCGCAAGGCCGCCGCCAAGGTGCTCAACGTCGATCCCGACGGCATCCTGATCGGCAACGGCTCCGACGACATCCTCACGATCCTAACGCGCGCCTTCGTCCCCGACGGCGGCCGCGTGGTGACGATGACGCCGGGCTACGTCCTGTACAAGTCGCTCGCCGAGATTCAGGGGGCGACCCTGACGCAGTTGCCGTTCGACGGCGACTGGCAACTCCCCGACCCGTGGCCGGCGGCCGGGGCGCACTTGACCATCATCGCCAACCCCAACTCGCCGTCGGGCACGGTGGTGCAGAACGCAGAAGTCACGCGGGTGGCGCAGGCGTGCGGCGGCCCGTTCGTGCTCGACGAGGCCTACGCCGACTTCGCCGAGTCGAACGGCCTGGGCCTACTCGCTACGCTGCCGAACCTCGTCGTGACGCGGACGATGAGCAAGTACTATGCGCTGGCCGGGGTCCGATTCGGCTTCGCGGTGGCGCACCCGCGGCTCGTGCGCGAGTTGGTCAAGGTGAAGGACTCGTACAATTGCGACGTGCTGAGCCTCGCCGCCGCGACGGCCGCCATCGAGGACCAAGGCTACTACGCCGACGTGCGGTCGCGGATCGTCGCCGTGCGCGGTCGGCTCACGGTGGCGCTCTCGGAACTCGGCTTCCGGGTCACGCCGAGCCACGCCAACTTCGTCTGGTGCGTCCGCCGCGACCGCCCGGTGAAGCCGATCTACGAGGCGCTGAAGGCCCGCAAGGTGCTGGTGCGGTACATGGTCTACCCGAGCGGCGAGGGCTTGCGCATCACGGTCGGCACCGGCCCCGAAGTCGAGCAGTTGCTGGCGGAGTTGCGGCGCATCCTGTAGCAAAAACTGAGGTCGCACATGGCACGCCGGGTGACGCTGAAGCGGGCGACCAACGAGACGAAGATCGACCTGACCCTCGACCTCGACGGCCGCGGCACGGCCGACGTGGCGACGGGTGTGGGCTTCTTCGACCACATGCTCACGCACCTCGCCCGCCACGGCCTCTTCGACATCACGCTGCGCTGCGACGGCGACTTGCACATCGACGCCCACCACACCGTCGAGGACTGCGGAATTCTGCTCGGCAAAGCCGTCGCCGTGAGCCTCGGCGACATGGCCGGCATCCGCCGCTACGGCGACGCCACGGTGCCGATGGACGAGACGCTCGTCACCGTCGCGGTGGACCTGAGCGGTCGGGCGGTGTTCGTCTGGAAGGCCGACGTGCCGAACGAACTGTTGGGTAACTTCTCGTCGCAACTCGCCGAGGAGTTCTGGCGGGCGTTCAGCGGGGCAGCGCTGATGAACCTGCACGTCGTCGTCCACCACGGCCGCAACACGCACCACATCGTCGAGGGGATCTTCAAGGCGGCCGCGCGGGCCTTGCGGCAGGCGGTCGAACTCGATCCACGGGGGGTCGGTGTGCCGAGCACCAAGGGCAGCCTGTGAACTTCCTGGCCCACCTGCACCTCGCGGCACCGAACCCCGACGCCATCGTCGGCAACGCCATCGCCGACCTGATCCGTGGCCCCGACCTGTCGCTGCTGCCGCCCGCCATTCAGGTCGGCGTGCGCACCCACCGCAAGGTCGATGCGTTCACCGACTCGCACCCAATGGTGAACCGCAGTATCGCCCGCATCAGCGAGCGCTGGGGCTGGTTCAGCGGCATCGTCATCGACATCTATTACGACCACATCCTGGCGACGCAGTGGCCGGACTACTCGACCGAGGCGTACCGCGACTTCGCCGAGCGGATGTACGACGTGCTGGAAGGGGCGAAGCCGCACGTCAACGCGGAGGGCCGGCACTTCCTGGTGAAGTTCCGCGAGACCGACCGCCTGGGCCAGTACGCGACCGTGGCCGGCATCACCGACACGCTGTTCCGCGTGAGCGAGCGCATCGCGAAGCGCATCCCCAAGCGGGCGTTGCCGCTGCACGAGGCGATGCCAGAGTTGACAGCGCTGCACGGCGAGCTGCGCGACGACTTCCGGGCGTTCTACCCGGAGTTACGCCACTACGCGGCGGGGTTACAAGGCGAGCCAAGAGTGTGAGCGGGAAATCCCGTCCGAATGTTAGCCGCAGAGACGCAGAGCACGCGGAGAAAACCAATACTCGATTTTGGTTTGCTCCGCGACCTCTGCGTCTCTGCGGCTAACTTTCACTTCGAGACACCGCCGTCCGGCTTACATGATGCCGCCGTGGATGCGCTCGGGGGTCATGTGCGAGGGCATGTCGTTGAACCAGAAGCGTCGCCAGACTTCGCTGATCTGGCGAATGTCTTCCGACTGGTTCAGGAGTTGGTCCGTGCGGATGTTCGGGTCGCCGTGGTACTGGTTCGGGAAGCAGCCGGTGCCGGTCGTGGCGAGGACCGCCGCGGCCGCCAGGCCGTAAACCCCGCGCCGAATCGTGTGTCGCATGATCGCCTCCGTGCGTCTGCTTGCCAAACGGGTCCGTCCCGGCGAGTCCGTTGCGACTCAGAACCGGTATGCCCGTCGTTATCGGCAAACCTCCGCAGGCGACTGTAGCGGATTTCCGCAATCCGCCGGTTATCGCGGCTTGAGCGGCAAGTCGCGGCGGGAGTAGGTCGCGCCGTCGTCGTGGCCGCGGAGGTCGTGGTCGCCCGCCCCCACCCCCGCGCCGACCGGCACCGGCTCGTCGAAGTCCTCGGCGAGCGGCTTGCGGCCCTTCTTCTTGGCGGAGAGCGACGCCGACTTGCGGACCCGGTCCTCCATGATCTTGCCCGGCTGGAAGGTGACGACCCGCTTCTCGGCGACCTCGACTTCCTCGTTCGTCTTGGGGTTCCGCGCCGTGCGGGCCTTGCGGACCTTGACCTCGAAGACGCCGAAGTTGCGGAGTTCGATGCGGCCTTCACTCTCGAGGGTTTCGATGATCGCGTCGAAGGTCCACTGGACGATTTCCTTGGTGCGGAGTTGCGTCAAGTTGGCGCGGTCGGAGATCTGCTTGACGATTTCCTTCTTGGTCACGGGTCGCGTCCTCCAGCGGTGCCGAAATGGGGATGGTCGCCCCCGTCTGGGTGGAAGTCTAAGTACGGCAAGGGTTAATGTCAAGCGAGTGGGGGTCAACTTCGCCGCGCGGGGGTCACCCCAATTACCCAGCCCCGGCCGAACGCGCGGCCAACTTGACGAGAACGACGACCGCGAGGAAGAGCGCCGGCGGGGCCAGGGTGACCTCAGGGTGGGCGGCCAGCAAGCGACCGGCGGCCCGCAGGTGCTGGCCGATGGTACCAGTTGGCCGCGTCCGGCGCATGGAATTTCTCAGCGCGATTTCCCGCCCGGCGAGTTGCGACTGCCCGACCGCCCAGTCGCGGGCCAGCAAGCGGCGTTGCGGCAGGCTCAACAACCGCAACACCGCCAGCGGCAGCGGCTGGCGGAAGACGGCGAAGACGCGCGGGGCCAGCGGGGCCAGGGCGTCGGCGTCGCAGCCGGGGTGCCGCAACGCCGCGTGGAACAGCGCGACGACTTCTTCGAGGGCGTAAACGCGGCCGGGGGTGTCGCACTCTTCGCTGGGGTTGCCGCAGAACGTCCGCAGGCCGGCCCACGCCCGCAGCAGCGCCCGGAGTGCCGCGACTTGCCGGTAAATCGGCCGCCGGCTCTCGCCCGACAGTCCCGGCGGCAGCGGCAAGTCCGGCGGCGTCACCTCGGGGACCGGCTCGAACTCCGCGACTAGACTCGCCGTGGCCCGCGCGACCGGCGGCAGGTCGAGTTGCTCGAAGCGGGCGAACGGGATCGGCGCGTCCGGCTCGTCGTCCACGACCTCCGCGTCGAACACGACCGGGGCCGGGGGCACAACGGTCGGCGCGGCGGGGCGGGCGGCCGGCTTGGGGCTGCTCGGCTCCGGCACTCGCGGGGCAAAGTCGATCGCGTCGTAACTCGGGGCCGGTAGCACGACCGTGGGTGGCATGCCGCCGTGCGGGGACGGCACCCGCGCCGGCGCGGCGGGCGGCACCGTCGGCCGGTGGCTGGCGACCGAGAGCATCGCCTGCGCCAGCCGGTTCATCCCCTCGGTCACGAGGTCCGGGTGCAACAACTGGTGGGGCCGCAGCCGGCTCATGAGCTGCATCGCCCGGCGCTCGGCTTGTGCCGGCGTGACCGACTCGACGCCGAGGAGTTCGCGGTCGGCCGGCGGCCAGCGGCCCGGCGGCAGGTCGAGCCAGGAGCGCAGTAAGTCCGTGTCCAACCGCGCCTCCCGAGTTTCAAGCCGGCTTGTGAGGCCCGGCCGGTTTTGCTAGAACGCGCGGTACGACACCAGGAGTCCGGGACGATGCGCAACTTCTTGCGGGCGTTGAAGTACTCGTGGCCGTACCGCACCCGGCTCATCTTATCGCTCGCCGCCGCCCTGGCCGTCGCGCTGCTGTGGAGCCTCAACCTCTCGGCGATCTACCCCGTCCTGACGATCATGTCCGAGAACAAGAACCTCCACCAGTGGGTCGATGACAGCATCGACCACTACGAGGCCATCGCCGAGAACCCGGTCACCCGCCAGCACGTCGCCAACCTGCGCCGCGACAACGAGCGCTTCCGCCTGATGCCGGGCGACCCCGGCGTCGAGGACAAGCTGCGCGACAACACCAAGTCGCTCGCGGCCGAGGAGGGCAAGCTGCACGAGGCCGAGACGAAACTCTACTACCGGCAGTGGCTCAAGGCCCACGTCATCCGCCACCTGCCGCAGGGCCGCTTCGACACCTTCGCCTGGATCGTCGGCGGCATCATTGCCGGCATGGCTCTGAAGGGCGTGTTCGAGTTCTGGCAAGACCTCCTCGTCGGCAGCGTGGTGAGCCGCTCGGTGCTGACACTGCGCAACCGCTTCTACCGCTCGATCATCTCGCAGGACTCCCGGCAACTCCAGCAGACCGGCACCCCGGAGCTGATGGCGCGCGTCACCAACGACGCCGAGCAGGTCGGCAACGGCATGAAAATCCTCTACGGCAAGATGGTCGTCGAGCCGCTCAAGATGGTCGGCTGCCTGGTCGCCGCCTGCATGATTTCGTGGCAACTGACGATCCTGTTCATGGTGCTCGTCGTGCCGGCGGTCGTGTCGATGACCCGCATCAGCCGGATGATGAAGAAGGCCGCGCGGCGAGTTCTGGAGCAAATGTCGGGCCTCTACAAGATCGTCCGCGAGACTTTCGACGGCATCAAGGTGGTCAAGGCCTTCACCAGCGAGCCGGCCGAGCGCCGCCGCTTCGGCCGCGCGACCGAAGACTATTACCGGCGGACGATGCGCGTCATCCAGCTCGACGCCTTTACCGGCCCGGTGGTCGAAGTCCTGGGTGTGACCGCCGTGAGTTTGGCGCTGTTGGCCGGCGCGTTCTTGGTGCTACAAGGCGAGACGCGCATCGTTGGGATGCGCATGGTCAACGAGCCGATGAGCTTCCAGACGCTGCTCACGCTGTACGCCTTCCTGGGCATGATCGCCGACCCGGTGCGGCGGCTGTCGAGCGTCTACACCAAGATCCAGGTCGGGGCCGCCGCGGCCGACCGCGTGTTCGCCATCCAGGACCGCGAGCCGACGATCGCCGCCAACGCCCGCGGGCCGAAGTTGAAGCCGCACGCCGAGTCGATCGAGTTCCGCAACGTCTGCTTCAGTTATGCCCCCGGCCAGGACCCCGGCACCTTGACCGGCGTCAACCTGCTCGTGCAGGCGGGCGAGACCATCGGCGTCGTCGGGGCCAACGGCTGCGGCAAGTCGACGCTGCTCGCCCTGTTGCCGCGACTCTTCGACCCCGACCACGGCTCCGTCTACGTCGACGGCGTCAACGTCCGCACGGCGAGCCTGCGCAGCCTGCGCCGGCAAATCGGCCTGGTGACGCAGGACACGGTGCTGTTCAACGACACGATCGCCGCGAACATCGCCTACGGCAAGCCTGGGGCGACCGCCGACGAGATCGAAGCCGCGGCCAAGTCGGCGTTCGCCCACGAGTTCATCGTCGAGAAGCCGCACGGCTACCTCGAACTCGCCGGCGACCACGGCAGCCAACTCTCCGGCGGCCAGAAGCAGCGCATCGCCCTGGCCCGCGCCATCCTGCGCGACCCGCGCATCTTGATCCTCGACGAGTTCACCAGCCAAATCGACACCGAGAGCGAGGCGAAAATCCAGGCGGTGTTGCGCCAGTTCGTCCGCGGCCGCACGACGTTTCTGATCACGCACCGCTTCAGCACGCTCGAACTCGCCGACCGCATCGTCGTCATGGAGGCCGGCCGCGTGTTGGACGTGGGGACGCACGGCGAACTCCTGAAACGCTGCGACGCCTACCGCCGGCTCAGCGAAGCCGGCGGCGACGGCCCGCGCCTCGCCGACACCGCGGCGTGACCGACTCCGGGCGCTGACGCTTCCGGTTGGCCGTCTACGATAAACCTGTGAACACAACCCCCGATTCGCCGCCCGGCCTCGCCGTCGTCTTGCCGCTGCACAACGCCGCCGGCGTCGCGCTGGCGGTGATCGACGGCTGGCGCGACACCTTACGCACGCTCAAGGTCGCCCGCGAAATCGTGGTCATCGACGACGGCAGCAGCGACGGCACTGCTGCGTTGCTTGAGGCGCTGACCGACCCGGCGGTCAAAGTCTTGACGCACGCCACTCGGCTTGGCACCGGCGCATGTTTGAGGGCGGCGCTCGCGGTGACGACCTCTCCGCTGATTTTGCACACCGCCGCAGACTACCCGTACACCCCCGGCGACGTGGCCGTGTTCCTGGAGCGCATCGAGGCGGCCGACGAGCGCCTGGACGGCGTCACGGCGGCGCTGGTCGCCGGCTGCCGTACCGGGCGGCCGGTCCCGGCGTTCTGGAAGGCCGTCGGCGTCGTCTACCGCAACTTCCTCGGCTACGCCCTGGGCATCCCCAGCGAACCGCTGCGCGGCTGGCTCGGCTTCGGCGAACACTTTCGGTCGTGGACGGCGTGGGTCGTCTACGGCGTGCCGTTCACGGACCCCAATTGCGGGTTCAAGCTCTACCGCCGCTCGGCACTGGAGCGCTTCCCGATCCAGTCCGACGGCGACAAGGTGCATGTGGAGTTGGCCGCGAAGCTGACGTTCCTGACGAGCCTGATCGACGAGGTGCCGCTGACGCCGAAGCCCGACGCGGTGGTGCCGGCGTCGGGACGGGAGCGGGCGTCGCTGTTCCGCCACCCCGTCTTCTACCCGCCGCCGGGCCTGATCCCCGCCGCCGTGGACGCCGTCGCCGCGCCGTGAGTACGCCCCGCTACCTCTTCGTGACGGGCCGGCTGGCGGAGCCGTCGTTGCGCCGCACGCTGGACGAGTTGGCCGGGCCGTGCGGCTTCGACGCCGAGGTCGCCGTCATGCCGATCACCGTCGCCGCGCTGCTGACAACCGAGTGGATCGCCCGCCGCCTGGTGGTGCCCGAAGGCGTGGGCCGCGTCATCCTGCCGGGCTTCGTCCGCGGCGAGTTGGCCGACCTCGAACGCCTCACGCCGGCGACCGTCGAGCGCGGGCCGAAGGACTTGCGCGACCTGCCGGAGTTCTTCGGCAAGAAGTCCGGGCCGCCGCCGGGCTACGGCACCTACGACATCGAAATCCTCGCCGAGATCAACCACGCCCCGCAACTGAGCGTCGAGCAAATCCTGGCCATCGCCCGCCGGCACCGCGCGAATAACGCCGACGTGATCGACCTGGGCTGCGACCCCGGCGGCACCTGGGCCGGCGTCGGCGATGCCGTGCGCGCCCTCAAGGCCGACGGCCACCGCGTCTCGGTTGACACCTTCAACCCCCACGAAGTCGTCGCGGCGTTGGCGGCCGGGGCGGAACTCGTGCTGAGCGTCAACGGCTCGAACGTCGCCGCGGCCTGCGACTGGCAGCAGTGCTACCCCGGTGTCGAAGTCGTTGCGATCCCCGACACGCCGACCGACCTGGCTAGCCTCGACCGCACCGCCGCGATGCTGACCAAGCACGGCGTCAAGCACCGGCTCGACGCGATCCTCGAACCGATCGGCTTCGGCTTCGCCAACTCGCTGGGACGCTACCTCGAAGTGCGTCGCCGCTACCCCGACACGCCGATGATGATGGGCGTCGGCAACCTCACCGAACTGACCGACGTCGACACCGCCGGCGTCAACGTGATGCTCGCCGGCTTCTGCCAGGAGGCCGGGATTCGCAGCGTCTTGACGACCGAGGTCATCAATTGGGCGCGGTCGGCGGTGCGCGAGTTCGACATCGCCCGCCGGCTGGTTTACCACAGCGTGATCAACCGCGTGCTGCCCAAGAAAGTCGAACGCGGCCTGGTGATGTTGCGCGACCCCAAGTTGCACGAACTCGGCGAAGTCGCGCTCTCGGAACTCGCGTCGAAAATCACCGACCGCAACTACCGTATCTTCGCCGAGCGGGGCGAGGTCCACGTCATGAACGGCACGATCCACCTGCACGCCGCCGACCCGTTTGACCTGCTGGCGCGGCTCACGGCGGCCGACCCGAAGCTCGACGCCGGCCACGCCTTCTACCTCGGCTACGAGATGGCCAAGGCGGTGACGGCGCTGACCCTGGGCAAGAACTACGTCCAGGATCAGGCGTTGCAGTGGGGCTTCCT
>JANXTD010000412.1 GCA_025352585.1 Fimbriiglobus sp. | reverse complement strand
GTAGACGCCGCCGAACGGGGCGATTTCCTCGCAGAGGGCTGCCAGTTCGTCCTCGTCGGCGTACAGGCTCGGCACGTAGTCGAGGCCGCTCGACAGGCCGACGGCCCCTTGCTCCATGTTGTCGCGCACGATCTGCCGCATTGTCGTTAGCTCGGCCGGGGTCGCGCGGCGGTCGGCCAAACCCATCGCCATCATGCGGACGTTGCCGTTGGGGATCAGCGCCGCGCCGTTGACCGCACTCGCCCCGTCGAGCCGCCGCAGGTAGCCGCCGACATCGTTCCAGGTGAACGTCCCTTTGGGGACGCGGCCATTAAACCCGGCGGTCGTGTCGTGCATGAAGCCGAACACTTCCGGCGTCCCCGGCGCGAAGGCGACGCCGTCCTGGCCGAGGATCAGCGTCGTCACGCCCTGGCGGACCCCCGCCTCGAACGCGCCGTCGGTCAGCAGCGGCAAGTCGCCGTGGACGTGGGCATCGACGAACCCCGGCGACACGACCAGCCCCGTGCAGTCGAGGGTTTCGCGCGCCGCGGCCGCGCCGAGGTCGCCGACGGCGGAAATGCGGTCGCCGGTGACGGCCACGTCGGCGCGGACGCCGGGGGTGCCGGTGCCGTCGACGACGAGGCCGTTGCGGAAGAGGAGGTCGAACACGGGGGCTACCGGGGCGGGGCGGGGGATTCGTCCCCCCGAATCTACCGCCGCGGCCCCGGCCCGGCCACCGGCCCATAAGAAGGACGGCAACTCGCTGAACGTCCAACCCAGAGAAAGTGCCATGTCCTCCGGTGGCTCGCCCGTCTCGCAGTCGCGCGTCTTGCTCGGCCTGATCCTGGGGGCGGCGCTCGGCTCCCTCGCCAACTACGCCGTGACCGAGGGCGGCTTCCCGGAGGCGAAGCCGGCGCTGACGTGGCTGGTCAAGTACGTCGCCGCGCCGGTCGGCAGCATCTTCCTCAACCTGCTGTTCTTCGCCATCGTGCCGCTGGTGTTCGCGTCGCTGGCCGTCGGCGTGACGCGCCTCGGCGGTACGGGGAACGTCGGCCGCATCGGCGCGAAGACCCTGGGGTACTTCCTGGTCACGACCGCTTGTGCTGCGGCCATTGGCCTCACGGCGGTGAACCTGATTCAGCCCGGCCACCGGCTCCCCGAGGAGCAGCGCATCGATTTGGTGAACAACTACCCCAAGGGCGACGGCGAAACGAAGGCGGCCGGGCTGGGCATCGACACGCTCGTCAACGTCGTGCCGAAGAACCCTTTGAAGGCGTTCGTCGAGAAGGACATGCTGGCGATCATCTTCTCGGCGATCCTCGTCGGCGTCGCCCTGACCCGCATCGACCCCGACAAGGCGGCCCTGCTGACGAAGTTCCTCGAAGGGGTGAATCAGGTCACCGACTTCGTCATCCGCCTGGCGATGGCGATGGCCCCCTACGCCGTGTTCGCGCTGATCTTCCAGACGACCGCCGCCTTCGGCTACCAACTGCTCATTGCGCTCGGGGCGTACGTCGTCACGGTCTTGGCCGGTTTGGCGGTGCACCAGTTCGTCGTGCTGCCGATGCTGGTTTACTGGCTGGGCGGCCGCGACCCCCTCGACTTCTACCGCAAGATTCGCGTCGTGATGCTGACCGCGTTCTCGACGAGTTCGTCGAGCGCCACGCTGCCGGTGGCGATGAAGTGCGCCGAGGAGGAGTTGGGCGTGCCGGAGGGCGTGTCGCGCTTCGTACTGCCGCTGAGCGCGTCGATGAACCACAACGGCACGGCCCTCTTCGAGGGCGTGACGGTGATTTTTCTGGCGCAGCTCTTCAACGTCGATTTGAGCCTGCCGCAGCAACTGATCGTGCTGGTGCTGTGCATCCTGACGGCGACCGGCATGGCGGGCGTGCCGGGCGGGTCGCTGCCGCTGATCGGCATCATCCTGGTGACGGCGACCGACGGCAAAGTCCCCGCCGGGGCCATCGCCATCATCGCCGGCGTCGATCGGCTGCTCGACATGTGCCGGACGACGGTGAACGTGACCGCCGACATGACGACGGCGGTGTTCGTGGCGCGCTCGGAGTCGCGCCGGGCGGTTACGGCGGGAACATCTCCGTCAAGTAATCCGCCGACGCCGGCCGCGCCGCCAACCGGGCCGTGAGGTTCAGTTCGACGCCGCCGCGCTTGACGACGAACTTGAGGCGCGACCCCGGCCGGAAGGCCTTGAGGTGGGCGGTGACCTGCGTGAAGTCGGTGGGGGCGAGATCGCCGACGCGGACGAACTCGTCCCCCGGCAGGAACCCCGCGAGGTCGGCCGGCGTGCCGGGCGAGACGCTCGACACGGTGAGGCTGCCGGCCGACACGGTGACCCCGAGGAACCCCTTCCCGAGCGGGTCCGGTGCCGGCTCCGGGGGGGCGACGGCGAGGGCCATGAGGAGAGCGAGAAGGATATCCATATCGGGGGTGTCCGGGGTGCGGTAGTCAGAATATTTTGCCGCGGAGACGCAGAGTCGCGGAGAAAACCAAATTCAGTGTGAAGAAAGGATCACTCGCTTGATGCCGTCTTTCATGACTGGTACTTGGAAGTTCAAGAGGAGGCCGATCTCAAGACCAGTTATTTTGAGGCACGAAAGAACTTGCGCGTTGTGGATGTCCTCGAGTTTCTCGACCGTCTTGAGTTCCAGAATCCGCTCGCCCTCGACGAGGAAGTCGAGTTTGCCCTCGCCACACGGGTGGCCTTTGTAGACGACCGACACCGGGTATTGACGCTCGAATTTGATGCCCCGAAGCGACAACTCGACGGCCAACGCTTCCTCATAAACCCGCTCCAAGTACCCAGGCCCCAAAGCCCGGTGGACTTCGATTGCCGCCCCAAGAACACGCTCAATGAGTGCGTTGAGTTCGCCGGATAACTCTCTCATTTTGGTCTTCTCCGCGACTCTGCGTCTCAGCGGCAAAAATGCCTTCAGACACCGTACTGTTTCACCGCGTTGTCGTGGAGAATCTTCCGACGCTCGGCTTCGGGGCGATTCGCAATCACTTCTTGCAACAGCCCCAGCCAGTTCTTGTACGTCGTCACCATCGTCACCACCGGCCAGTCGCCGCCGAACATCACGCGGTCGATGCCGAAGGCGTCAATGGTACCGTTAATGATCGGGGCCAACTCGCCGGCCTCATATGGGGCGTTATCCTTCTTGACGCCGCCGTTGACGATGAAGCCCGAAATCTTACAGCCGACATTGGGCTTCGCCGCCAGCGCATCGAGGTTCTTGCGCCACGCCGCCAGCTCGGCGAGGGTGAACTTGGGGCTGGCGTTACCGCAGTGGTCGAGGATGAACCGCGTGCCGGGGCACTGCGCCACCAACTTGAGCATGTCCGGCAACTCCGCCGGCCGGCCGCACAGGTCGAAGCTCAGGCCCAACTCGCCCAGCAGTTGCACGTCCTTGACGAACGCGGCGGCGAGCGCGTGGCCGGCCGGGGTGTCGTCGCCGTGCAGGGTCTTGCGCACGCCCTTGACGAACTTGTGGCCCTTGTAGGGCGTGATGTAGCCGGCGAAACCGGGCGTGCCGACCGCGCCGCCGATCACCGCCGCGACCATCGCCGTCGCCTTCGACTCGCACAGCCCGACGACGTAATCGGCTTCTTTCTGCAAGTCCTCGGGGACGACGGCGACCTCCATGTAGACGGCCTTGACGACGTTCAACCCGGCCGTGGCGGCGGCGTACTCCGTCGGGGTGTGCGGCGCGGCGAGCGGGTTGGTTTTGTCGCCGGCCTTGAGCCACGACAGGCGGAGTTTGGTGAGGTCCCAGAGGTGCTGGTGGGTGTCGAGGACGGGGATCACGGCGGGGGCCGCCTTCGCAGAGAGGGTAGGGAGGGTGAGCGCGGCGAGGCCGCCCAGGAACGTCCGGCGAGTGGTTATCATGGGCGCAACATACCCAGGGGCGGGGCATCCGAAAAGAGTTTAACCGCGGAGGAGCAGTGCAGCGGAGAAAACAAAACTTGAATTTGGCCTTCTCCGCTGCTCTGCTCCTCCGCGGTTAAACTCTTCTCTCGAAGCCCGTGGGGACGCTGGCGGGGTGGGGGCGTATCATCACGGTTGGATTACCCCCCATCGGTGAGACTGCCATGACCCCCCTGCAATCGATCGTCGCGGCCGGCACGAAACTCTGGCTCGACAGCGTGGACCCCGACGAGATCGCCCGCAACCGCGCCTTCGGGGCCACCGGGGCCACGTCGAACCCCATCATCATCTCCGACCTGCTCAACACCGGCCGCTTCGACGCCGACATCGCCAAGTTCTTCGCCGCCGGCCACGACGACACGGCCGTCGCCTGGGCCATGACCGACAAGCTCGTCAAGGACGCGCAACTCGTCTTTGAATCGACCTGGCACGAGACCAAGGGCAACGACGGCTGGGTTAGCTTCGAGTTGGACCCGCTGTTGGAGGACCACGCCAACACGCTGAGCGTCGAGGAAAAGAGCGCGAAGTACGTCGAACTCGGCAAGCACTACTTCGCCAACAATTGCAACCGCATGATCAAGGTTCCGGCCACGCCGGGCGGGTTGGGGGCGCTCGAAGAGTTGGTCGCCGCGGGCGTCGCGATCAACTGCACCTTGATCTTCAGCGAGCGCCAATACAACCTCGCGCGCGAAGCGTGCTGGCGTGGGGCGCAACGCCGGGCCGACCAGGAAAACGTCAAGACGGTGTACAGCATCTTCGTGAGCCGCCTGGACGTGTACACCGACAAGTCCGTGCCGAGCCTGTCGCCCGCGGCCCAAGGCATGGTCGGGATCGTCAACGCCAAGCGCATCTTCAAGCTCAACAAGAAGTTCTGGGCCGACAAGGGTTTGGCGTTGCAGCAAGAAATGATCTTCGCCAGCACCGGCACCAAGAAGAAGGAGGACCCGGCTTGGAAGTACGTCGCTGCGTTCGCCGGGTCGGACATCGAGACCAACCCGCCGGGTACCAACAAGGCGGTACAAGAAAGTGGCCAGACCTTCACGAGCCAGGTCAACGTGATGCCGAGCGACGACGTGCTCGCGGAGATTGACGAAAAGGTGGACATGCAGAAGCTCGAAGAGACCCTGATGTCGGAAGGCCTGTCGAAGTTCGCCGACCCGTTCAAGAGCCTGATCAAGCTGATCGCCACCAAGCGCGCGAAGGTTTAAGGGCGTGAGCGGCTCTTGTTAGCCCGACGCGCAAGCGAGGGTCGAAGCGGGCGATGACAGCCTGTGGGGTCAGAGGCCGTACCGCCACCGAGAGTGAACATTGCCGTCGCCCGCTTCGACCCTCGCTCGCGCGTCGGGCTAACAAGAACTTCCCCTCCCCACCCGAGTCCCCCCATGAAGCACACGCTCCTCCTCCTATCACTCCTCGCGTTCGCCCCGGTGGCGGTCGCCGAGGACCCGGCGCGGCCGGTCGTCGGCGGCCTCACGGCGGCGATCAAGCCCTACGTCGATCGGGGCGTGTTGGCCGGGGCGGTCGTCCTCGTCGCCGACCGGGAGCGGGTGCTGACAGCCGAGGCGGTCGGCTACGCCGACGTGGCGGCGAAGGTGCCGATGAAGGCCGACTCGGTATTCTGGATCGCGTCGCAGTCGAAGCCGATCACTGCGGCGGCGCTGATGATCCTCGTGGACGACGGCGTGGTCAAACTCGACGACCCGGTGAGCAACTACCTGCCGGAGTTCCGCGGGCTGTGGCTCGCCGCTGAGCGCGACAAGGAGCACCAACTCTTGAAGAAGCCGGCGCGGCCGGTGACGCTGCGCGACCTGCTGTCGCACACGAGCGGCCTGCCGTTCCGCTCCGCCGCGGAGGAGCCGACGCTCGACGGCATCCCTCTCGCCGCAGCGACGCGTACCTACGCCATGACGCCGCTCGAGGCCGAGCCGGGGGCGAAGTACCAGTACTCGAACGCCGGCATCAACACCGCCGGGCGCGTGATCGAGGTCGTCTCGAAGATGCCCTACGAGGAGTTCCTCGACAAGCGGCTGTTCGCGCCCCTGGGGATGACCGACACGAGTTTCTGGCCCAACGAGTCGCAGACCAAGCGGCTGGCGAAGGCGTACCGGCCGGACGAAGCCAAGACGGGGCTGACCGCGACGCCGATTTCGCAGCTCCAGTACCCGCTGGGCGACCACGCCCGCCGCTTCCCGATGCCGGCCGGGGGGCTGTTCTCGACGGCCGCGGATGTCGGCCGCTTCTGCCAGATGGCCCTCAACGGCGGCATCCTTAACGGCAAGCGGGTGCTCTCCGAGGCGGCGGTGCGCGAGATGACGACGCGGCAGACGCCGGCGGCGTTGAAGGAGAGTTACGGCCTCGGCTGGTCGGTCGGCGGCGACGGCTTCGGCCACGGCGGGGCGCTGAGTACGGACATGTGGGTGAACCCCGCGCGCGGCCTGGTGTACGTCTACCTGGTGCAGCACGCCGGCTTCCCCGGCGACGGCGGCGCGGCCCGCGGCGCGTTCCGCAAGGCCGCCGACGCCAGCTTCGGCACGCCGGCGAAGTGACCCGCAGACATCGGGGGGCGACATGGCGTTCAGCGAATTCACCCTCGACTCGGCCGTGCGGTCGTTGGGGGTCAGCGTCGGCGAGTCCGACCTGTTCCCCGGTCTCGCACCCGCGGCCGTGCCCGACTGGCTGCCGGTGCTGCTGGCGCGCGGCACCCGGCTGGCCCTGATCAGCGAGAAGGCGCGGAGCGAGTTCATCGTGGTGCCGATCCTGCTGGCGGCGCGGGAACTCTCCGGCGGCCGGCTGGCGATCTTCTCGGGCCAGCGGTTCGACGTAGACGCCGCGCGCGGCCTAGTCGGCGAGTGCGATTTCCTACTCGCCCTCGGGCCACCGGTGCCGCCGCTGCGTGCCCCGATCGTGGCGGTCGTGGAGGCCAAGAAGAACGACGTGGAGGCGGGACTGGGGCAGTGCGTCGCGCAGCTCGTGGCCGCGCGCGAGTTCAACGCCGCGTCGCGCGGCCCGTCGCCGGTGTACGGCTGCGTGACGACCGGCGAGGTGTGGCAATTCCTGCGACTGACCGGCGACGCGGTCGAACTGCACGCGGCCCGCTTCTACCTCGACAACGTCGCCGGCGTGCTGGGGGCCATCGCGGCGATTGCCGATGAAGCGGGGCGGCGAGGCTAACCCTTGCCTCACGTTCGCTGGCGTGCGATAGTGACAAGGCACCTGTCGTAAGGAGACGATCCATGAGTCTGCAAGAACTGACGGCGGCCGTCGCCGTGCTGCCGCCGACCGAGTTGGAGGCGTTCACGCAGTGGTTCGAGGGGCACCGCGCCGGGGTCTCCGACCCGGCCGCCCTAGGCGACGCAGCATTGACGGACGCGCAGCGCCGCGAACTCGAGCGGCGGGCCGACGACGACGACGCGAACCCCGACGACGGCGTGCCGTGGGAGCAGGTCAAGGCCGAGGCCCTGGCCCGCCAGGGCGGCGCACGATTTGGCCTTGGGTAGTTTGGCGGGGCTGGGTACGGGGCGATCCCCCACCGGGAGTCCCTCGCATGGCCCGCCCGCTCCTCGAACTCCTCGCCGACCTGCCCGACCCCCGCGGCCGCCACGGACGCCAGTACCCCCTCGCGGCACTCCTCGGGCTGACCCTCGTCGCCGTCCTCGCCGGCCAGACCAGCCTC
>JANXTD010000352.1 GCA_025352585.1 Fimbriiglobus sp. | reverse complement strand
GGCTTCGTCTGCGCGATGACGCTCGGCTCGGCGCAGCCGCCGGCGGTTGGGAGCATCTTGTTCGGGCTGCAACGGTTCGTCGGGTTGAACGCGCCCCGTAAGCGTACGAAGTACGACAGGTCGGCGGGCGTGAACAGCTTCGGCATGAAGTCGAGCTTCTCGACGCCGATGCCGTGCTCGCCGGTCACGCTGCCGCCCAGGGCGATGCACTCGTCGAGAATCGCCGCACTCGCCGCCAACACGCGCGTGACCTGCTCGGGGACGCGCTCGTCGAAGAGCAAGACGGGGTGGATGTTGCCGTCGCCGGCGTGGAAGACGTTGGCGATGAGCAGGTCGTACTTCTTCGCCGTCGCCTGGATGTGCCGCAGGATTTGGGGCAACTTCGTCCGGGGTACGACGCCGTCTTGCGTGCAGTAGCTGGGGAAGCCGAGCCGACCGATCGTGCCGAACGCCTGCTTGCGGGCCTTCCACAGGGCCAGCCGCTCCGCCTCGCCGTTGGCCTTGCGCACCTCGCGGGCGTGGTTGGCCAGGGCGACCGCTTCGATGCGGTCGGCTTCATCCTGAAGTCCGACTTCGAGGCCATCGACTTCCATGATCAGCACGGCCGCGGCGTCGAGCGGGAAGCCGAGGTGGAACGCCGCCTCGACGGCACCCAGGATCGTCTGGTCGAGCAACTCCAACGCGGCAGGGACGATGCCGGTACCGATGATGTCCGAGATGGTGTTGGTCGCGTCGTCAATGCTGTCGAAGACCGCCAGCAGCGTGCGTTGGGCCTCGGGGTTGCGAGTGACCCGCACCCAGACTTTGGTCACGATGCCGAACGTCCCCTCGCTGCCGACGATGGCCCCCGTCAAGTCGTAGCCGGGCGAGTCCTCGGTGGGGCCGCCGGTGACCACGACGCGGCCGTCGGGCAGGACCATTTCCACGCCGAGGATGTGGTTGACCGTCACGCCGTACTTCAGCGTGTGCGGGCCGCCGGAGTTGGTCGCGACGTTGCCGCCGAGCGTACACGCCCCCTGCGAACTCGGGTCGGGCGCGTAGTGGTAGCCCAGCGGCTTCAACTGGTTGGTGAGCCAGACGTTCACCACGCCGGCCTCGACGACGGCGTAGCGGTCGCGGACGTTGACTTCGAGAATCTTCTTCAGCCGCGACGTGCCGATCATCACTCCGCCGCCGACCGGCACGCAGCCCCCGGCGAGCGAAGTCCCGGCCCCGCGCGCCATGAACGGCACGTCGAACTCGGCGCACGCTTTCACGATCTCGACGACCTGTTGCGTCGTATCAGGGAAGACGACGACGTTCGGCGGGTTCTTCTCGACCGTGAACCCGTCGCACTCGTAGACTGCCATCTCGGCCCGCGAGGTCAGCACTCCGGCGGGGCCGACGATGGCGCGCATGCGTTCGATCAGCCGCGGCACCTTGTCGGCGGCGACCGGCGGCAGGTCGTGGGCGTGGCCGAACGTCGCGGGGGATTCGCTTAGCGTCATGTCTTCTCCTAAGGCGAACCGGAAGCGTTAGCGCCCGGAGTCTGTTCGGGTCGCCGACGGGACAAGACTCCGGGCGCTTACGCTTCCGGCTCGCCGCGCTCATACGTGTAGCCGCGGTCGATCTCGTCCATGCCGAGGCTCTGGCACATGCCGATGGCGGCCTCGTCGGCGGCGTTCACTTGTAGCTCCGCGGCGGCGAAGAACTGGTCTTGCAGGAACCGCAAGACGTGCGAAATCAGCAACTTGCCCAGGCCGAGCTTGCGCAGGTCCGACCGCACCTGCACGTCGAGGATCCCCGCCGTCGGGCAGTTCCAGCGCCACGCGAAGCCTTCGAGGTCCCAGACGATCGCGCGGGCCGCCGGCATCGAGGTCAGCTTGTCGAACAGCCGCAACTCGACCGGCTCGAGCACGCCCCACTGGCAGTCTTGCCACCAGTGCGACACGTTGGCGACTTTGAGCGTTTGGGCCTCGTAGCGGCGGCGCAGCATGTTGAAGCGGCTGTCGGCGATGGTGAGCGGCGAGTCGAGGCGCTTCTGGAAGACCAGCGTCGTCGCCGCCGGGGCGAAGCCCAGCGCGCTGAGCCACGGGGCGTAGTCGCCGTCGGTCGCCAGCAGGCCCGGCGAGTTGCTGCCGCCGTAGAGGCCGAACAGGTACGGCGAGTCGGGCCACATCGAGCCGACGGTGACGCGCGTCGCCCCGCGGCGGCGCAAGTCGGCCTCCGCGCGGGCCAGCAGCTCGCGGCCGACCCCGCGGCGGCGCTGCTCCGGGTGGACCACCACCAAACAGACGACCCCGTGCGACTTGTCGAGCGCGGCGTACTCGGCGTTCGGCGCGAAGCCGGAGAGCGCGAAGCCGACCGGCTTGTTCGTCGCGTCGTCGATCGCCAGGAGCAAGTCGCCGTTGGTGTAGTAAGGCTTGCTGAAGACCCAGCGCTCAAAGGCGAGCGGCGTGCGGACGGGGTACGCGCCGCGGCCGGCCACCGCGTCGTTCCACAACTGCACCAGCGCCGGCGGGTCGGTGTTGCGGGCGGCGCGGTAGGCGATCATGGGCCGGCCCTTTCCGGGCGAGTGCGGGAGCTACGCGGGCGCGGCGGGGTGCGGGCTTGCGGCAGGGACGGTCACTATACCGACTCGCGCCCGCGTCGGGCAACGAGAGAACCCCCCGCGCGGGCGGCATTTTTTGCCGAGGGCCGGCCCGCTTTGTCACAATGACAACGCCGGATTGTACCGATTCCCTCAAGTCCGCCGGTCGCCCGCCCTGCGACCTCCGCCGGCGGCCGTTTTGCCCGCCGAAGGCGCGGAAACGCTTGCGAACAGGCACTTCGACGGCTTTGGCACAGGGGCTGCTTAGTCACCACTCATCGAAACGGAACTTCCCGAACTTACCTGATACGAAGGACAATAGCCATGACCCGCACTACCGAAGCCCGCCGCTCGACCTGCACCGCCCGGACCGCCCAAGTCGCCGCCGGCACCCGGATCACCCCGACCCCCGCCCAGCACGACCTGCTCCGCGACATGGCGATGGTGCTGCGGCTCACCGCCAAGGTGTCGGGCGACATCCGCCGCGACGCGGCCGCCACGCGATCGGCGGTGACGATGAACTAAAGTTCGCCTCCGGCTCTTGTGCCCCGCGTCGCAGGTCGTAAACTGCAACGCGACTCGGATTCCCCCCCGAGCGTGCATCCAAGGAGCCGAGCCGAAGTTGAAGACTTCCCCCCAGAAGTTTCTGCCCAGGGCCGCGACACTCGTCGCGGTCCTGTTTTCGTTGACGGCGACCGCCACCCCCGCCCACGCCCAGGAGTTGCCGCCGCTACGGTGGGGCACCGACCCGACCGGCGGGGCACCGTTCAACTACCGCGACGCCGCCGGCACCCAGGTCGGCTTCGAGTTCGAGTTGGCCGGGTACCTCGCCGCGAAGCTGGGCCGCACGCCGGTGATGATCGACGGCGACTGGTCGAAGCTGCCCGAGCAACTCAACAAGCCGGCCGACGTGGCCAAGGGCGTCGATGTCATCTTGAACGGCTACGAGCTGCGCGCCGACATGGCCGCGAAGTTCGGCGTCAGCCGGGCGTACTACGCCTACCGCCTCGCGCTGATGGTCCGCAAGGACCAGACCGCCATCCGCGACTGGGCCGACCTCGACGGCCAGCGCGTCGGCGTCCTGGGCGGCACCGTGGCCAACGACTACCTGGTGCGGCACCACCCCGGCGCGACGGTGCAGCCCAACGACGACGTGGCCAGCGTCATCCAGCTCGTCGCCGACAAGCGGCTCGCCGCGACGGTCCAGGACGGCCCCGCCGCGACGCACTTCCTCAAGGAATTCCCGACGCTCCAGGTCGCCGGGGAGCCGGTCAAGGCCGGCTACTACGTCATCTACTCCCGCAAGGCGGATGTCGAACTCGGCCGGCAACTCGACGCCGCCATCGCGTCCGGCCTGCGCGACGGCACCTTCCGCCGCGTCTACGAAAAGTACGGCCTGTGGAACGCCGACCAGGACGAACTCGTCGGCCTGCTCGACCAGCCGTGGCCGCCGGCCGACCTCGCCGCGCCGGCCGAGGCCGGTAACGTCTGGCGGCGACTGCTGCCGCAACTGTTCGACGCCGCCGGCGTGACGCTGGCGCTTGCGTTCGGCTCGTTCCCGCTGGCGATGGCGCTGGGCCTGCTCGTCGCCGTCGGCCGCGTCTACGGCCCGCGCTGGCTGCGACTTCCGCTGGGGATTTACGTCGAGGTCATCCGCGGGACGCCGCTGCTGTTGCAGCTGTACGCGATGTACTACATGGTGCCGGTGTTCGCCGAGCGGCTGATTCCGGGGTCGGTCGGGTACTTCACGCCGTTCGCCTGCGGCCTCCTGGGCTTAGCACTGAACTACTCCGCCTACGAGGCCGAGAACTACCGCGCCGGCCTGCTCGCCGTCCCGCGGGGCCAACTCGAGGCGGCGCTGGCGCTGGGGATGTCGCCCGGCAAGGCGGTGCGGGTCGTCGTCGTGCCGCAGGCGGTGCGCATCGTCATCCCGCCGGTCACCAACGACTTCATCGCGCTCTTCAAGGACACGTCGGTCTGCTCGGTCATCATGATCACGGAGTTGACGCGGAAGTACAACGAGCTGTACAACTTCAACCGCGACCTGATCGTCGAACTCGTCTTCGTGACCGCCGGCCTGTACCTCTTCATGAGCTACCCGCTGGCACTCTTAGCCGGTGTGCTGGAGCGGCGCTACGCCACGGCGGGGGGTCGGCCGTGATCGTCGTCACCGACCTCGTCAAGTCCCACGGCGGCGTGCCGATCCTGCGCGGCGTGAGCCTGACGGTGAACGTCGGCGAAGTCACCGTCCTCGTCGGCCCGTCCGGCGGCGGCAAGAGTACGCTGTTGCGCTGCGTCAACGGCCTCGAGACCTTCGACACCGGAGGCGTCACCGCCTTCGGCCACACGCTGAACGGCACCGCCGGCCGGCCTCACCCGACGGCCGCGCTGCTGGGCC
>JANXTD010000326.1 GCA_025352585.1 Fimbriiglobus sp. | reverse complement strand
CGGGGAGTCACTGCCAATATTCGGAGTCCCTTCTGAAACTCGATTTCGGTTTTCTCCGCGCCTCGGCGTCTCCGCGGCAAAATTCTTCCTCTTCGTCGGCCGCCACCGGGCTTGAGTTCCTGCGGCGTTCGCGCATACTCTCGTCACCACACCAAGGCGAGGGTTTCCGCGATGGCCAAGGCGACACCGACGACGCGGGCGGCCGCACTACGCGAGCAGCTCGACCGCGCCAACCACCTCTACTACGTCGAGGCGCGGCCCGAACTCTCCGACCGCGAATTCGACAAGCTGCTCGCCGAGTTGCAACATTTGGAGAAGGACCACCCCGAACTCGCCTCGGCCGACTCGCCGACCCAGCGCGTCGGCGGGGCACCGATCGCCGGCTTCACGCAGGTCAAGCACCGCGTGCCGATGATGTCGATCGACAACAGCTACGACGAGGCCGACCTGCGCAAGTTCGACGCCGACGTGACCAAGGCGGCCGGCAAGCCGGTCGAGTACGTCGTCGAGCTGAAGATCGACGGCGTGTCGATGGCGCTGACCTACGAGGCCGGCAAACTCACCCTGGCGGCGACCCGCGGCCGCGGCGACGTGGGCGACGACGTGACCCACAACGTCCGCACCGTCTCCGCCGTGCCGCTCAAGCTGCGCGGGGCGTCGCCGCCGGCCCTGTTCGAGGTCCGGGGCGAAGTCTACATGTCGCGGGCGGAGTTGGTGCGGCTCAACGACGCGCTCAAGCTCGACGGCGAGGAGCCGTACAAGAACACGCGCAACCTCACGGCCGGGACGCTGAAGCAACTCGACCCCAAGGAGTGCGCCCGCCGCAAACTCAACTTCTTCGCCTACGGCCTCGGGGCGACCGACGGCGTCGAGGTCTCGACGCAATCGCAACTGTTGGAGGTGCTGAAGGGTTACGGCTTCCCCGTGAACCCGCACACCAAGTTCTGCGGCAGCATGGACGAGGTGATCGCGTTTTGCCACGAGTGGGCCGAGAAGCGCAAGGACTTGCCCTACGACACCGACGGCATGGTCGTGAAGGTGGACGACTTCAAGTTGCGTACGCGGCTCGGGGCCACGGCCAAGGTGCCGCGCTGGGCCAAGGCGTACAAGTTCGAGGCGGAGCAGGGCGTCAGCAAACTCGGCTCGGTCGAGTTCTCCGTCGGGAAGTTCGGCGAGTTGACCCCCGTCGCGCAGTTCGACCCGCCGATCGAGTTGGCCGGCACGACGGTCAGCCGGGCGAGTATGCACAACGCGAGTTGGGTCGAGAAGTACGACGTGCGCTACGGCGACACCGTCGTCGTCGAGAAGGCCGGCGAGATCATCCCGCAAGTGGTGAGTGTGGTCCTCGAAGCCCGCACCGGCCGCGAGGTGCCGATCACCTGGCCCGACAAGTGCCCGGCCTGCGGTGCCCCGGTCGAGAAGGAAGTCAGCGCCACGAGCTACGGCTTCTACTGCACCGACATCGGCCGCTGCCCCGCGCAGGTCGCCAAGCGCCTGCTGAGCTACGCCAAGCGCGAACGCATGGACATCGACGGCCTCGGCGAGGAGGTCGCCAAGCAACTCGTGGACACCGGCCTGGTGAGCAAGGTGACCGACCTGTACGGCCTGACCGAGAGGCAACTGCTCGCGCTGGAAGGATTCGCCAAGACCAAGGCGCAGAACCTCCTCAAGGGCATCGCCGCGAGCAAAGATCGCGGCCTCGCCCGGCTGCTGCCGGCGCTGACCATCTACAGCGTCGGCGGCAGCATGGCCGACGTGCTCGTTGAGGCGTTCCCGTCGCTCGACGCGATTCTGGCGGCGTCGAAGGAGGAGCTGGCGGGCGTCAAGGGCTTCGGCCCCAAGCGGGCCGACAGCGTCTTCGACTTCTTCCACAGCGACCTCGGCACCGCACTGGTGGCCGACCTGCGGGCGCTCGGCCTCAAGCTGACGCACGAGCGCAAGGCGGCCCCCGTCGGGGCGCAACCGCTGGCCGGCAAGACCGTCGTCGTCACCGGCACCTTGGTGAAGTACGACCGCAACTCGATCGAGGCGCGGATCAAGAACCTGGGCGGCACCCCGGTCGGCAGCGTCTCGAAGAAGACCGACTTCCTGATCGCCGGCGACAAGGCCGGCAGCAAGCTGGCGAAGGCCCGCGAGTTGGGGGTGGCGGTGCTCACCGAAGACGAGTTCGAGGCGCTGGGGAGTTGACTCCCGGCGGGCGGGGGGCGGTCACGGCTTCTCGCCGAGTTGCTCCAGCTCCTGCGTCTCCCACGCCTCCACGGCGTCGATCGGCTCGATGTGGACCGTCACCGCCAGTTCGGGCCGCCACGCCAGCAGCTCCTGCTCGACCTCGTGGGCCTGGCGGTGCGCCTCCGAGACGGGGAGCTTGCCGTCGAGCAGTAGGTGGAACTCGGCGAAGACCCGGCGGCCGGCGCGGCGGGTGCGCAGCATGTGGAACTTCGCCCCCGCAGGCAGCGCCGCCTCCAGGCGGGCGCGCAACTCGGCCTGGGCCGCCGGCTCCAGCGCGCGGTCCATGAGGCCGTCGAAGGAGCGGCGCATCAGTCGCGCGCCGATGAGCGTGATCTGCCCGCCGACCGCCACGCCGGCGACCGCGTCGAGTTGCGGCAAGCCGGTGAGCGACGCCAGCGCCAGCCCAACAACGACCCCGAGCGAGGTCCAGACGTCGGAGAGCAGGTGCTGGCCGTCGGCCTCGACGAGCAGCGAG
>JANXTD010000280.1 GCA_025352585.1 Fimbriiglobus sp. | reverse complement strand
TCCGCGGCGACTCACGCGAACACTTCCCGGCTGGGCCGAACGGCCTCGCCGGGAGACCGACCTCCGCCGGGGTGGTACTGGTTGCCGTAGCAACCGGACCCAGGCGAGCAAACGGGCGGCGCATCCACGCCGCCACAGGAGTGTGACATGATCCGAGTCCTGACGCTGATGGGCGTAATCGCCGTGGCCGCCCTGGCGAACGCGGGGGCATCGACCGCCGCCGAGAAGGTGGAACTCAAAAACGTCCACATGTGCTGCGACGGGTGTGCCGAGGAAGTGGCCACCGTTCTCGGCAAGGTCGGGGGCGTCACCGGCGTCTCGACCGACGTGAAGACCACCTCGGCCACATTCACCGCGGCGGACGCCAAAGCGGCCCAAAAGGCACTCGACGCCCTGGCCGCGGCGGGGTTCCGCGGCGATCCGGGGAAGGACAAGGGGTACGCCTTCAAAGACGACAGCGGCGTCAAGGCCGGCACGGTCAAGACGCTGACCGTGACCGGGTTCCACAACTCGTGCGGCGGCTGCGTGAAGTCGCTCAAGGCCGCGGTCAACGGCGTGAAGGGGGTGGCCGGGGTCGCCGCCAAGGCGAAGGTCAGTTCCGCCGAGGTGACCGGCGAGTTCGACGCGGGCGACCTGGTCAAGGCCCTGAACAAGGCCGGCTTCCACGTCAAGGTCGGGGACGCGAAGTAGCCCGCCGGTTCGGGCCGGGGGGCGGACGCGCGTCCCCCGCCGCCCCGCACGGGTGGCCTCCCACCCCAATCACCCGACCGACCCGATTCGCGGGCCGGAAACCTGCCGACCCGAGAGGCGATCCAGTATGGCAACCGACCCCGTGTGCGGGATGACCGTCAACGAGGCGACCGCGCTGCGGGCCGACCGCGGCGGCCAGGCGTTCTACTTTTGCGGCGACCGCTGCCGGCGGGCGTTTCTCGCCGGCGAGGTCGCCCACGACGGCGGCCCGCCGCCAGGACACGAACGCCACCCAACCGAGCCGGCCCCCGCCTCGAACGCCGCCGCGGGCGAGGTCGTCTACACCTGCCCGATGCACCCGCAGGTCGAGCGGGTCGGGCCGGGGGCGTGCCCCGTCTGCGGGATGGCCTTGGAGCCGAAAACGATTCGAGCCGGCGACGGCGAAGACCCGGAACTGGCCGACATGACCCGCCGGTTCCGGGTGGCCGCGGCGCTGACCGCCCCGCTGCTCCTGCTGGCGATGCTGCCGATGCTCGGGGTGCCGGTGGGCGACCGGCTGGGCGGCCTCTCCCCGCGGCTGCAACTGCTCCTGAGTACCCCAGTCGTGCTCTGGTGTGGGTGGCCGTTCTTCGCGCGGGGCGGGCGGTCCGTCGCGTCCCGCAACCTCAACATGTTCACACTCATCTCGCTGGGGGTCGGGGCCGCGTACTCGTACAGCCTGGTCGCGGTCCTGGCCCCCGGCCTGTTCCCCGACGGCTTCCGCCGGCACGGCCAGGTCGAGGTGTACTTCGAGGCCGGTGCGGTGATCGTCACCCTGGTGCTGCTCGGCCAGGTGCTGGAGTTGCGGGCCAGGGGCCGCACGGGGGCGGCCATCCGCGGACTGCTCTCGCTGGCCCCGCCCACGGCCCGGATCGTAACCAACGGCGAGGAGCGGGACGCGCCGCTCGACGCGGTCCGCCCCGGCGACGTGCTCCGCGTCCGCCCCGGCGAGAGGGTCCCGGTGGACGGCCAACGGACGGACGGGCGCAGCGTGGTCGATGAGTCGATGGTCACGGGCGAGCCGCTGCCCGCGGAGAAGGCCGCGGGCGACCGGGTGGTCGGCGGGACGGTCAACCAGACCGGCTCGTTCCTCATGGTGGCCGAGAAGGTCGGCCACGACACCGTCCTGGCCCGGATCGTCGGGATGGTGGGCGACGCCCAGCGGAGCCGCGCCCCGATCCAGAAGGTCGTGGACCGGGTGGCGGGCTACTTCGTCCCCGCCGTGGTGCTGGCCGCCGCCCTCACCTTCGCGGCGTGGGCCGCCCTCCAGCCGGAGCAGCCGGCCCTCGCCTGGGCGTTCGTCAACGCGGTCGCGGTGCTCATCATCGCCTGCCCGTGCGCCCTCGGCCTCGCCACCCCGATGTCGATCATGGTCGGCGTGGGCCGGGGGGCCAGGGAGGGCGTCCTCGTCCGGAACGCCGAGGTGCTGGAGCGGCTGGAGCGGGTCGATACCGTCGTGGTCGATAAGACCGGGACGCTGACGGAGGGCCGCCCGCGGCTGACCGAGTGCGTCCCCGCGGCGTCGTTCGCCGAGGCCGACGTGATCCGGTTCGCCGCCGCCGCCGAGCGGCACAGCGAACACCCGCTCGCCCGAGCCGTCCTCCAGGGGGCCGCGGACCGCCAAATCGCCCCGCCGCCCGTAGACGGGTTCGAGTCGGTGACGGGCGGCGGGGTCCGCGGCACGGTCGAGGGCCGCGCGGTCCTGGTCGGGCAGCGGTCGCTGCTCGAACGCGAGGGGGTCGCGGGCCTCGACGCCCTGGACGGGCGGGCGGAGGAGTTGCAGCGGCGGGGCCGCACGGTGGTGTTCGTCGCGGTCGGCGGGCGGCTGGCCGGGCTGGTGGCGGTGTCCGACCCGATCAAAAGCACGACGCCCGAGGCCCTGCGGTCGCTCCGCGCCCTCGGGCTGCGCGTCATCATGCTGACCGGCGACAACGAGCGGACGGCCCGCACCGTCGCCGAGACGCTCGGCATCACCGAGTTCCAGGCCGGCGTCCGCCCCGAGGACAAGCACGACCGCGTCAAGGCGTTGCGGGCCGAGGGCCGGCGGGTGGCGATGGCCGGCGACGGCATCAACGACGCCCCCGCCCTGGCCGAGGCCGATGTCGGGGTCGCGATGGGCACCGGCACGGACGTGGCCATCGAGTCGTCGGGGGTGACGCTGGTGCGGGGCGACCTGCGGGGGATCGTGAAGGCGATCGCGCTGGGCCGGGCGACGATGCGGAACATCCGCCAGAACCTGTTCTTCGCGTTCGCCTACAACGCCCTCGGGGTGCCAATCGCGGCGGGCGTCCTGTACCCGATCTCGGAACACCTGCTACTCAACCCGATGGTCGCCGCGGCGGCGATGAGCTTGAGTTCCGTCTCGGTCGTCGTCAACGCCCTGCGGCTGCGGGCGGTGGACCTGTCGTGAGGTCCCGACGGCACTCGGGGTCGATCTGCCGGGCGCGGGCGACGTGTCGCCGGAGACCGGCCTGCGTTCCGCCGCGTCGCCGCTCTGCTGGCCGCCCGCGGTGGCGGTCGGCGACCACGCGCGGGCAAGCTCGAACAAGGCCGACCGCGCACTTCAGTGCCAGCCGGCGAGGTGGTCGCGGACCGCCTGGAGGAGTTCTACGACGTTCTTGCTGCACTCGGTCGCCACCGCCGCCAGGGCGCTCCTCGGGACAACCTGGAGGGCCGGCCTTGGACGCCCCGGAAAGCTGGCGACATACGGTCAGGCTCGGCTCTTCCTGCTCGCCCTCGCGGGGGTAGAACCCGCGTCGGCGTTCCACGACCCGCTGGGCGGCTGCTTGACTAGTGGCTCCCGAACCTCCGCCTTCGGGCCGCGTGCGTCTGCCTCCGGGGGCTGTTGATGCGCAACCGTCCGGCTCTGATCCTCAAGGCACTCTGTCGAGTCCGGGCCGATGGACCCGTCGCCGCCGCCGGGGTGGCACGACTGCCCGACGCCCGCGTCGTACTGCCCCTCCAGACGCCGAACGTCGTCCTCGCCGAACATCCACACGGCCATGTACCGCGCGAGGTCCGTCACCCACTGAAGGCGGTCTTGGCCGCCGTCGCCGCTACCGGCCTTCAGCAGCCTTCCGAACGCCGCGTCAACGGGCATGCCGGACTCCAGTTGCAGGCTCGCCCGCCGCCAACCGGCCTGGACGCAGGCGGCGTGGCGACTGATCTCGCCCGCCGCCACCCTGGCCGCGAGGTCCGGGCGTTCCCGCATCAGACGCCTGTCGGCTGCCTCTCGGGAGTTCCCGCCCTGGCGGGCGGCGGGGACATTGTCCCGGCTATCCTTGTGGACGCCGGTCGCCGAGGCCGTCTCTTGATTAAAGAGCATCTCGCAGGCGGGGTCGAGGCGGGCGATGGCCCGGACCTCGTCCAGGGTCAGGCCCAGGCCAGACGGGGCGGGCGAGGTCGCGTACAGGTCGAACGAGGCGAAGGCCCTTTTGCCGTCGTCGGCCAGGAAGGTCCTCCATCCGCCGGTCGTCAGCAGTTCCTTGAGCGTTCGGGCGGCAGCGCGCATACCCGCCTTCAAGTCGCTGAGGATCAGCAGTAGCCGGTCGTGGAGTTGGGAAGCGGAACAAACGTGTGGGGTCATGACGCCGCCGGGGGGCTTCGCCTAGCCGGTCGGATCATCATCACGGCAAGAACAGGTTGTTGAAGTCCAGTCGTTGGATTGAAGTCATTCTAGGCCGGTTTGGGCTGGAATCAATGACGACTTCGCGGTAGTTTCCCAAGATGTCGCCGTCGTGGGCGAGTAGTTGGCTCGCGTCGTCCCCCGGTCAGTATGACGACGCGGGCCACTCCCGAATCGTATAGCTCACGAATCCTGGCCCTCGTCGGGTGGGCGGGGGGCGGCGTGGCCCGCTTTGCAACGTCGTCTCCAGTCATGACAACGTCGCCAGCAGTTCCTTCACCTTCCGCTCGATCAGGTCGCGGACCTCGCGGTACTGCTCGGGCGGGATGTCCTTCGGGTCGGGGATTTGCCACTCCTCCCGCCGCTCGGCCAACACCAGCGGGCACTCGTCGCCGCACCCCATCGTGACCGCGACTACCTAGCCGTTGAACTGGTCGAGCGACTTCGACGTGTGCGTCGTCAGGTCGTACCCGACCTCGCGCATGGACTCGACCGCGCGCGGGTTCACCCGCCCGGAGGGGCGGGAGCCGCAACTCGCCGCCGCGACCCCGTCGCCGGCGTGCATCCGGGCGAACGCCTCGGCCATCTGGCTCCGGTTGCTGTTCTCGACGCAGACGAACAGGACGAGTTTGGTCGGACCCATGCGGTCGCTCCCGAAGGGGGTAAGGATCAACAACAGCCGGGCGTCGTGCAGCACGCGGCGTCCTTCGCACCGACGCCACAGCGGTCCATCGCCAGACAAGCCGTGTGCTTCGTGCCGAGGTGCAGGAGGACGCCGGACGGCGTGACCTCGGCGGCGGCCACCGGGAACTGCGACACGACGCCGTTCTCGTACTCGACTTCGACCGGCAGGTCGGTGGCCTTCAGCAGGGGGGCCGCGAGCCGGACGATTGTGGCCAGCTTCGTCGTGTCGAGCCGGTGGTCGGTGTCGTCGGCCACCCACACCTGCAACACGCACGTCGTCGTGGAGCGGGTCGTGCCGCCGCAGTCGATGAAGTCCTTGTGGACCCGCCCGACCTCGGTGACGTGGTAGTGCGCCGGGACGAACGAGCCGTCCGGCAACATCAGGTGCAGTGCCGCCGCCGGGTTCTCATTCAGAACGCGGACGAAGTCGTCAAGAATCATGATCTGCTCCATCAAAGATAAGGTTCATTACTTTGCGCCATCGGGCTGGCAGCAGCCGTTAGGACCGTGGATGACGCCACAGACAAGCACACCCGCCAACGCCCCGGCTATCGGAGCCGTGAGGTACACCCACAGGTGGTCCAGCCGCCCGGCGACGACCGCCGGGGTGAGCGACCGGGCCGGGTTCATCGACGCCCCCGACACCGGCCCGGCGAACAGCGCCTCCAGAGCGATCACCGCCCCGACCGCGACCCCGGCCAAAATGCCTTTCTCCGTCGCCCCGGTCGAGACGCTCAGGATCACGACCATCAGCATGAGCGTCAGGATGAACTCCATCACCCAGGACTGGAGGACGGTGCCGGCGGGTAGGGTGGCCCCGAGCGACGGGTGCGCCGGG
>JANXTD010000264.1 GCA_025352585.1 Fimbriiglobus sp. | reverse complement strand
TGTAGATGGCGGTTGCTTTGGTCGTGGTGATCGGCGTCGTGAACGCCTTCACGTCGTAGGCGTCGGTCTGCGGGTCGTAGGGGACGGCGTGACGCTCGACGAACGCCCGCAGGTGGGGGTTCGGCTGGTCCCCGGCGTAGGACACGTCGGCGGGGGCCGCCGGGGCGGTGGGGGGCAACAGGCTTCGCTGAGAGAGGTTCATGCGCTGCTTCGCCATGTCGCCCGCCTTACTTGAATTCGAGGATCGTGGACTGGCCCTTGCCGTCGCCGTCAAGGGCGGCTTCGAGGAAGCGGCGGAACTCGCCGACCACCCCTTCGATGTCCGCCTTCTCCAGCTTGGTCTTCGTGGGCCGGAAGTCGTGCAGGCGGACCACCTTGACGACGATCCGCTTGAGGTACTTCGCCAGGAGCTTGACATTCGACGGGTCAGATGTGACGCACTCGGCCAAGAGTTCCGCCAATTTCTTATCGCTCGGGGCCGCCAGCACGTCGGCGACGAACTTCTCCTGCTTGCCTTGCTCCAGAAGCGTGCGCAGTGCCGGTTGCCGCAGCAGGCTCGCCATGTTCTGTAACGCCCCCTGAACCTGCCCCCTCGCCGCGTCCAAGGCCTCCTCGGCGTCCGTCACGAACTGCTCGGCCTCGTCCGCATTCAGTGGGCAACCCTCCGGCTGCGGGCGGTCCTTTAACGCCCGCTCCACGGCGTTGCGGTCCAGCGGCGTGTGGAACAGCACTTCCTTGTAGCTGGTCACTTCCGCTTTGAGGGCGCTCACGTCCACGCTGGCGAGGGCGTCGATCTTGACGAGTTCGGCGACGGCTCGGAACTGCCGCGAGTTCGGGAGGCCGTCGATCTCGACGCTGACCGCCTCGCACTTCCCCGTCACCTCGTCGAACGCCTGGAGGTAGCGGGTCTTGTAGACGCCCTGAACGGCTTCGAGCGGGTCGAGGAGTTGGCCTTGCAGCTTGGCCTCCGACTCCATGAGGTCGTGGACGTGGTCGAGCTTCTTGCCGAGGGCGCGGAGCTTGTCCTTCAACTCCCCGACCGGCCCGGCCTTCTCCACTACCAGTTGCGAGTAGCGGTACGCCGCCCGGACCTTCTGGTCGTGGCGGCAGAAGGCGACGGCCCGCTCCCAACTCTTCTTGCGGGTCGCGAGGTCGTCGAGTTCGACCCCCTTCGCCTCCTGGGCGGCGTAGCAAGTGTAGCCGAACGCCGTGTCGAAGGCGTTGAGGAGGTGGGAGATCGCCTCGGCGTCGTCGATCTTGGCCGACAAGAACTTTCCCCACGATCCGAGCGTGTCGGCCACCGGGTTGGGCTGCTGGATGTCGGCCATCAGCAAGTCGAGGCGTTCGGTCAGCGTCTCGACTTCCGGCCCGTGAAGCCCCCGCCACTTCCTGAGCCGGTCGAGGGCCGCGGTGATGTCGCCGTCCTTCTGGATCGTCTTCAGCCCCTCGTCGTCGAGCAGGACGGCGGCGAACGGGGCCAAAACCGGCCACCCCTCCGGGGCCTTGAGCCGCTGAATCTTCGCCATCGAGTTGAGCAGGGCGGCGTTGAACGTCTGGTCGGCGACGTTGGTGTAGTCGAGGGCGTCCACCGCCGCCCCCTTGCCCGACAGCAGGATGCGGAGCTTCCCCTCGCGCACGAGGCAGAGCAGGTACACGTCGATCATCCGGCGGGACAGGCCGTAGTTCTTGCCGTTCGGCCCGACGAGGCCGGTGAAGTTCTTGCACACCGTCTCGACCGAAATGTTCTGGTTCCCCTGGGCGGCCTGCGCCTCGATCCACGCGTCGAGGTCTTCGACGAACTCGTTGCCCTTCGTGTTGAGCCGCTTCGTGCTGTCCTTCTTCATGACCCCCAGGGCGTAGCCGTAGTTGTCGGCGGCGCTGGTGAACTGGTTCGGCTTGGTCCCCTTGGGGATGTCGCCGGCCTTGACGAGGCCGTTGATGACCTTGATGGCCTCGGCGTCGTTGAACGGGGCCGGGGCGTCGAACTGGATCGACTTCGAGGCGTAGACGCCGTCGAGGACGAGGCCCACGAGCGGCGTCAGGATCGACAGCAGTTCGCCCTGGCAGTCGAACGCCATGCCGCCGTGGTCGGTGGCACTGATCTGCCCCCGCCCGAAGCTGTCGGTGACAACCTTGGCGACGCTGCCGATCTCGTCCCGCAGCCGATTGGCGACCCACACCACGACTTCCTTGGCGTCTTCGGTGTCCTTGCTCTGGTGGTCCTTGACGAGTTCCCGGTAGGCGGCGAAGTCGAGGAGCCGGTCCCGCTCCTGGGGCGTCAGTGGGGCCGGCGTCCAGAACAGAGTGCGGGGGTCGTTGACCCTCTTGGCGAGTTCGGCCACCTTGTCGCCGCAGGGCCGGTTGCTGATGAAGACGGCGAAGTCGTGGTCGGTGTCCGGGCTGTTGATCGGCGGGAGGGCCTGGCCCTTGCTGGCGATGTCGAGCAGGTCCCGCATGTAAACCCGCCCCTTGACAGAGCGACCGTGCCACTCGACCTCGAAGTCCTTCTGCTCGGCGGGGGCAACGCCGCGGAACAGAGACTTCGTGCTGCGGGCGAGGTCCGTCGTCATCAAGGCGGACTTGATCTCCCAGCCGTCGAGGGCGAGGAGTTGGTTCCAGGCGTCCCGCTGCTTGGCGTCGTTGCCCTCGCTGCCACTCCGGGCCTTGGCGAAGAGTTCCTTGACATCGACCCCGCCCCCCTCGGGGTTGAACACGAAGTTCTTCCCAGCCTTCTTGACCTGCGGGACCTCCTTCGCCAGTTCGTCCAGCAGGACCTCGTAGTGGTCGAGGTTGTCCTTGATGTCGGCCTTCTGCCCGTCGTCGTGGTCGGCCCACTCCATGACCGAGTTCATGACCTCTTCGACCGACAGGCCGTTCGGCTGCATCTTGGCGATGTAGTAAAGAAACAGCGTCTTGAGGATCTTTTCGCAGCGGGCGTGGAAGACCTTGAGCCGCCCCTTCGTGGCCTGCCCGATAATGCGTCGGCCCGCCTGGTACGCCTTGTACTCCTCGTTAAATTTCGAGCTGATGGCGGCGATGCCCGCCGTCGTGCCGGACGGGTCTTCCTCGTAATCCACCATGTCGTCGAACATCTGCCAGAGCGTAATGAGTTCGTTCGACTTCGCCTTACGCTGGGTCTTGAGGGTCTGGTGCATGAAGTGGACGGAGGAACGTAGCGTCGTCAGGTTGTAGCTGACCGCCCGCAGCACGTCGATGGCCGGCTTGTAGAACGGGAAGAACCGCTGGAACGTCTCGCTGCCGATGGCGTCGGGCCAGGTGAAGCCCTTGTGGTAGTCCTCGAAGTACGGCCCGACGGAGTTCGGCTGGGTGACGGTTCGCACCCTGGACAGCACGATGTCGTAGAAGTTCGACTCGTCTTGCAGGAGGGAGACGTTCTTGAGCCGGTCGTTGGCGATGATGTTCTTGACGCCCATCTTCGACTCCAGCGCCTGTTGCGCCGAGCAGATCGTCCACACGGGCAGGCAGTGCGTCTTCGCGAGCCGGTTGGTGAGGACCACCAGCGTCTTCTCGTCCTCCACCCGCTGGTCGTCGGTCCTGTTCTTCATGAACAGCGACACCTCATCAAGGATCAGCAGCAGCCCCTCGTAGCCCTGGGCGAGCAGTGACTCGACCATGTACTTGAGCACCTCCTCCGACTCGCCCGGCAGCTTCGGCGTGACCTTGAGGTACTCGGTGTAGAACCTCCAGAGCTTCAGGCCGCAGTCCCGCCGCACGGTCTGCGACTTGGTGCTGCGGAGGTCGTGGAGGAACTTGTCGAGGTCTTCCTGCTCCTCCTCGTCGAAGAATTTCGGGTCTTTGAGGAACTTGCCGAGGTCTTTGCGGTAGCGTTCGGTGTCCTCCTCGAACCGATCCGCCAGCACTTCCACCGGGTAGACGGAGATCGTCTTGCCGTTCTCGACGTGGTACTGGTCTTGGACGGCGTCGAGGATGTACTCGGTAAGCTTGCGGCCCGTGTCCGTCACGCCGACGGTCCCGCCGCCCTGACCCACCAAAGTCTTCACGGCGACGAAGATGCCCCTCGACTTGCCGGAGGACTTCTTGGCGAGGCCGCTGTCGTAGAACTGGTACAGCGACTCCCGCTTGCCTTTCTTGGCCTTCGTCTCCAGTTCGTGGACCGCCTGCCACACCCCCTTGTCGCCCAGGGCGACCGCGCCGATGAAGGAGAGCAGGTGCGACTTGCCGGACCCGAATTCCGCCTGAATCCACCAGCCCTGGCCGATGGGGTTCGCCTTGCTGCTGGGGTCGTAGGGGGCGGCGAGTTGCCGCAGCACGTCGTTCAGGAGTGGCCGCACCGGGTCGATGAGGAAGTCCCGAACCGTCCGCGGCTCCGCACGCCGCTGCCGCTTCGACTCGCCCTCCGAATCGACCGTGCCGCCCTGCCAGATGTGCCGCTCGACGACGTACACGTCGATGATGTCGGCGGGGACATCGCAGAGTTGGTCGAGAGTTTGTCTTTTGAAGAGGCCACTCATTCGCTCAACTCCCACAGGTGATTCTCGGGGACCAAGTTGGTCGGCAAGGTCCGATGGTTCTGCGTCTGGGCCTCGTGGAACAGCGTGATGCGGTCCCCCACCTTCTCGCCGGGCAGGAGGATGAGGACGTGCTTCTGGTTCGTCGCCCGGATGCGGAGGCAGTTCAACTCCAGGTCGTAGGCGAACAGGATTTCCAGGTTCTTGATCGCCAAGAAAGAGCCGCCGCTCAGCCGGTCGGCCACGAGCGTGTCGAGTTCCTTCGCGAGCCGGTCCTTGACGCTCTCGGTGCGGCTGGCCTCGGTCTGGACCAGCCGCTTGAGTTCGTCGTCGCTGATCCGGGACAGCAGGCTGTGGTTGACGTTCACGGGGTCGCCGAGCCTCTGGCCGCTCGGCGAGCGGGCCTCCCGGAAAGCGACCCGCTCGTAGCGGTCCAGCCGCTCGTAAGTGCCGAGGACGACGTACAGATGCCGCCCGGTCGGCATTTCGAGCTTCCGCCGGAGTTGCGTGTTGATCTCGTGGCCGGACAGTTTCACGCGGGCCGCTCCTTGGCGAGGGCCACGATGCGCTGCACGGCATCGGCCAGGGTGTACCTGGTGGTGAAGTGACGCAGGCGGTCGATCTCGCTCACCTTGGGCAGCAGCCCGGCCTCCCGCAAGAGGTATAGCTGGCGAACCATCCACCCCCGGTCCCAGAGCATCCACCTGTGCATCGGGCCGTCGAGCATCTGCTCGAAGGCGTGCATCCCCGGCTCGGGGAACTCCAAGTGCAGGACGTAGGCGAACGATGCCAGCGACCCCTCACGGGCCGCCACGCTGAGGCGGGTGCGGTTGGCAGCGCCGAGGCCGTAGAACTGGTAGCTCCGCACGACGGCCTGCCCGACGTGGCCCGCCGACTTGGAGTCGGGGAACTTGCTCTGGACGTACTCCCTGAGCCGGGTCCGGGTGACGCCGCCCTGGGCGAGCGACGGGAAGACGACCTCCTCGGCCACCAGTGACACGATCTTCTCAGTGCGGCAGGTCAGGTAGAAGAGGGCCTCGCCCAACGCCGGCGTCCCCGCTGTGGCGGAGGCGAACGCCGGCACGTCCCCGTTGTACACGTCGTCGGGGAAGAAGCGTGCGACGATGTAGTTGGCCGTGCGGCGGCGGGTCGCCTGCGAGTTGAAGCGGAGCGTCTGGGACAGGTAGGTGCGGAAATCCTCCACAGAGCCGTACTCCGCCGCGTGCGGCAGGTGCTGAAGAGCGTGGTCGGCGAAGTCCTTGGCGTAGACCCGGAGCCGACACTCCGGGAAGCGTGGCGGGGGTTCGACTGGCAGCGGCTCGGGCTTGGAGCCGCCGGCAACGTCGTCGAAAAGCATTCGCTCGGCCTGCGGGACGACCGTAGGCGTACCGATCTTCCTGTCGATCCGGCGTTTGAGGCGTTTTACCGTCTCGGAGATGTCTTTCTTCAGCTTGTGTTGCTCGGCGTGCGGGGCGTTCTCGACCGCCTGCCAGACGGCACGGACGGTCGCCACCAACGACTCGACCGGGGGCGAGCCGTCGGGCAGAGCGGCAGGCCGACGAGTCTGATTCGTTGTTGCCAATCTCCACGTCCCCGTTAAGCTGTGCTAGGTGTTGCCGCACAACTGCAAGTAGCCTTACGGTAACCCTGGGTGGCCTGCAAGGGTAACCGGATACAGGCTCGCGAAGGTACTCGACGGCGACCTGGACCAACTCCTCGCGGCGGAGAAGATACCCGACCGCATCCGGCGACGAGTGCTGGAGCGTCCCGAAGCCTTCGGACTGATCGCCGACCTGGACGACAAGTCCCTCGACCGGCTCGTGGAGACGCTCAAGGCGAGTCAGTAACCCGACTTCGCGACGCCAGTGGCGATAACGTTTCGCCTCCCCGGCCCGCCGCTCGCGCAAGCCATCACCGGCGGGCATTTGAACCCGTCTCGGCGGCGTAGAATGTACCCGCCCCCGCCCAGGACTCGACTCTGCGTTCGCCTCTTTAGCCCAGTTGAGCCACCGTCTGACCGTTTCCCTCGATACGTTGAGCCGCTCCGCGATGACGCCGATCTTGTTGCCCGCCCGAGCGAGTTCGACGATTTGCTCGATCTTGCCCTGACTGATGTTCGCGCCGCCGAGCTTCTCCTTCGCGGGGAAGGGGGCGTTGGTGTTCGAGACAGCCGGGGTCAGCCACTGGAACATCTGTCGCACGGCGGCGTGGAGGTCGCCCCACCGCTCGTTGGTGTACGCCGCGATGACGCCGTCCCCTTAGGCAGCCAGTGGCAAATGATCTACCGCTCGATCGCTGGGTATGGTACCACCCGCTACCACGGGCCTCCCGCTTGTGGTTACCTCACGGACGAGGGCGCGATCATGGACGACGACC
>JANXTD010000182.1 GCA_025352585.1 Fimbriiglobus sp. | reverse complement strand
TGAATTTGGTTTTCTCCGCGACCCTGCGTCTCCGCGGCAAAACGCATTTCGTGGTCGCCGAATCATTTCGCCAACTGCTCTTTCACAGCCGCCTCGATCTGCTCGGCCGTCGCCTCGGTCAAGGTCTTGACGTACTCGCCGTTGCGGTTGTAGATCACCAGCGCCGGCGTCGGGATCGTCTGGTAGCGGTCCATCCACGCGTCCACGGCGGCCTCGGTGTCGTTGAGGATGAAGTTCGGGAAGGTCGCGTTCTGCTTCGCCAAGAACTCCTGGACGCGCTCCTTCTTCGCCACTTCGCTGACCATGATGTCGAGGCTCATGCCGGTCACGCCCTCGCCGGCGTACTTGGCGTGCAACGCCACGAAGCTGGGGAACTTCTTGACGCACGGGGCGCAGCCGAGGAACCACACGTCCACCAGTACGACCTTGCCCTTCTGCTCCGCGAGCGCTTTCTGGAATCCCTCGACGGTCACCTCGCGCAGCGTCACGGCTTCGGTCGGGGCCGGGGATGATCCACGTTGCGTCGTCGCCGCCGGCGCTGTCAGCCCGTTACCGGTCTTGGTTTCGCAACCGGTTACAGTCGCCAGGGCGAGGCCGGCGAGTATTCGTCGAGTCATCGGGTTCTCCGGAAGTTGCTCGCGGCGGCGGGGTCGCGGTTAGGGCGTCACCTATTCGTGCCCCGGTCGCCGTGCTAAGATACTCAAGCTTACCAGGCACCGCACCGCGAGCTTAACCCCAATCGAGCGCCGACCCCCATGCCGACGCCCCCGTCGAACATCCGCAACTTCTGCATCATCGCCCACATCGACCACGGCAAGAGCACGCTCGCCGACCAGTTCCTGCTCAAGACCGGCACGATCTCCGAGCGCGACATCCGCGCGCAAACCCTCGACAGCATGGACCTCGAGCGCGAGCGCGGCATCACCATCCGCATGCACCCGGTCACGATTTACCACACGCTCAACGGCCAGACATACGAACTGAACCTGATTGACACCCCCGGCCACGTCGACTTCAACTACGAAGTCTCGCGCAGTTTGGCGGCGTGCGAGGGGGCGGTGCTGCTCGTCGACGCCTTCCAGGGCGTGCAGGCCCAGACGGTGGCGAACGCGTTCCTGGCGATGGAGGCGGGGCTGAAGCTGGTGCCGACGCTCAACAAGATCGACCTGCCGCACGCCCGGCCCGAGTTCGTCATCGCCGAGATGGAGCAGGCCGTCTTCACCGACCCCGACGAGGTCATGAAGGTCAGCGCCCGCGCCGGCCTGGGCATCGAAGAGCTGTTGGCCGCGGTCGTCGAGCGCGTGCCGCCGCCGGCCGGCGACCCGGAAGCCCCGCTGAAGGCGTTGATCTACAACTCGCACTTCGACGTGTACAAGGGCGTGGTCGTCTACATCCGCATGATCGACGGCCACCTCAAGATGGGCCAGCGCATCAAGTTTATGCGCGGCGGCCGGGAATACGTGTTGACCGACATGGGCCAGTTCCGCCCCGGCATGGTCAAGTGCGACGAACTCGGGGCCGGCCAGGTCGGCTACTTCACCGCCAACATCCGCACCATCGAGAGCGTCGGCATCGGCGACACCGTGACCGACCCGTTCCGCCCGACTGCCGAACCGATGAGCGGCTACAAGGAGCCGAAGCCGATGGTGTTCTCGGGGCTGTACCCGGTGAACAACAGCGAGTTCGAGGATCTCCGCGAGGCGCTGGGCAAGCTGAAGCTGAACGACTCGAGTTTCACGTTCACGCCCGAAGTCTCCGACGGCCTCGGCTTCGGCTTCCGCTGCGGCTTCTTAGGAATGCTCCACCGCGAGATTATCCAGCAGCGGCTGGAACGCGACAGCGACTTGAACCTCGTCCAGACCGCGCCGAACGTGACCTTCGAGGTCGTCAAGAACGACGGCAGTACCGTCATCATTCACGGACCGCAGGACGTGCCCGACGGCGGGTCGATCAAGGAGTTCCGCGAGCCGATCGTGCGCATCAGCTTCCTGATCCCGGCCACCAACATCGGCACCCTGATGGGCATGTGTACCGAGCGCCGCGGGACCTTCGTGCGGCTCGAACACCTCAGCCAACTGCGGGTCATCTTGGTCTTCGAGATGCCGCTGGCGGAGGTCATCTACGACCTGTACGACAAGCTCAAGAGCGTGACCCACGGCTACGGCACGATGGACTACGACCTGCTCGGCTTCCGCGAGGCCGACCTCGTCAAGATGGACATTCTTGTCCACGGCAACAAGGTCGATGCGCTGTCGATCATTTTGCACCGCTCGACGGCCGACCGCCGCGGCCGCAAGGTGCTCTCGAAGCTGCGCGAGGAGATCGACCGGCACCTCTTCGAG
>JANXTD010000179.1 GCA_025352585.1 Fimbriiglobus sp. | reverse complement strand
CGCCCAGGGCGGCCGGGACGGGCACGCCGTCATGGAGAACGCCAAGTGACCAGTACCCTCGACGAGACCCCGAAGGTGTACGGCCTGCTGGCCGAGTTCGGCACCGCCGACGAGTTGGTCCACGCCACCCAGTCGGCCGCGGCCAAGGGCTTCAGCCGCATGGACGGTTACTCGCCGTACCCGGTCGGCGAGGTCGCGGACGCGCTCGGCTTCCCGCGCTCCGAGATCGGCGCGATCATGTTCATCGGAGGGCTGTGCGGCGCGACCTTCGGGTTCGTCATGCAGTACTACCTCAACGGCATCGACTACCCGCTCAACGTCGGCGGCAAGCCGATGTTCTCGTGGCCGCAGTTCGCCCCGATCACCTGGGAACTGCTCGTGCTCACGGCGTCGCTGTCCGGGGTGATCGGCCTGTTCGCCCTGTGCGGGCTGCCGCAGCCGAACCACCCGCTGTTCAACGTGCCGCAGTTCGCCCGCGCGACCCGCGACCGGTTCTTCTTGTGCGTCGAAGCCACGGACCCCCAGTTCGACCTGACAACGACCCGCGACTTCCTCGACACGCTCAAGCCGCTGAGCGTCGCGGAGGTGCCCGAGTGACCCCCATGACACTGACTCGTACCCGATTCGGCATCGTCGCGCTGACGCTGGGCGTCGTCGCCCTCGCCGGCTGCCAACAGAAGATGGCGACGCAGCCCGCCCCTCGTCCGTACGAGGAGAGCGCGATGTTCGCCAACAAGCAGTCGGTGCGGCCGCTCGAGAAGGGCGTCGTCCACCGCAACCAGCCGACGGCCGACGACCCGCTCGTCGCCTGGCTGACCCCAGCCGGCAAGGCCCCGCAGGTCTCGAAGGCCTGGAAGGAAGCGGTCGACCCGACCGGCAACACCGCCCCGACCGCCGGGGCACCGACCGACGTGGCCAACTTCGTCACTGAACTGCCGTTCGAGTTGACGGTCGCCGACCTGACCCGCGGCCAGTCGCTGTACAACGGGGCCTGTGCCTTGTGCCACGGCGGCGCGGGCTACGGCAACGGCAAGATCCCGGAGCGCGGCTACCTGAAGCCGCCGTCGTACCACACCGACCCCAACGGCACGGAGCGCGACGCCGGGCACTTCGTCGGCGAGGCCCTCAAGGATCTGCCCGTCGGCTACTCGCGCGGCTTCGACCGCTACGGCAAGAAGGTTCCGCTCAAGGAAGTCCCCGTCGGCTACATCTACCAGGTCATCACCTGGGGATACGGCGGCATGGGGTCGCACGAGACGCAGATCCCGAACCCGGCCGACCGCTGGCGCATCATCGGTTACGTCCGGGCGCTGCAACTGAGCCAAAGCTTACCGGTGGCGGAACTGCCGGCCAAGAACCGAGACGAACTCACGAAGGCGGGGTCGAAGTAATGGCCGAGCACCACGACGACCACGCCGCCGAAGGCGTCGCCATCCCGACCGACCCGGTCAACACGGCCGGCCTGAAGACGATCGCCCTGATTTGCGCCGCCGCCGGCCTGATCGCCTTCGCCGCGCTGGGCTTCCTGAACATCGGTTCAGCGAACGGCTACGGTCTCCGCGACCTGTCGATGACTTACCTCATCGGCTGGGTCTTCTGGGCCAGCCTGCCGTTAGGCTCGCTGTTCCTGATCCTCGTCGGCGTCATGACGAGCGCGTCGTGGGGCGTCGTCCTGCGCCGCTGCTTCGTGGCGTCGGTGCGCACCCTGTGGCTGGTGCCGGTGCTGATGGTCCCCGTGGCGGCGAGCCTTTTCGTCGGCGACGGCACGCAGTCGCCTTACTGGTGGGCCGACCGCGGTTACGAGGGCGATGTCGCCTCGATCGCCGCGGCCAAGCAGATGCGTCCCGAGGGCGTGGTCGAGAACCAGCACAAAATCCACGACCTGCTCAACCCCGTGCGGTTCTTGATCGTCAGCGGCGTCGGCCTGGGCCTCATGGGCGGCCTGGCCCTGTACACGCTGGCCGTGATGAGGAAGAACGACGAGGGCAACGACACTGCCGCGTACCAGACACTCCGCAAACTCGCCGGGCCGGGCGTGGTGCTGTGGGTGCTGACGATGACCGTGCTTTCCACGATCTGGGTCGTGTCGGTCGAATCGACCTGGGCGTCGAGCATGTTCCCGATCGTCTTCGGCATGAACGCGTTCCTGACGACCTTCTCGTTCTGTATTTTTGTGTTCTACACGGTCAACCCCGACAAGTCGGACACCTTGGCCATCGTCAAGGACAAGTTCCGCATCGACATGGGCACCTTGACGTTGGCGTTCACGATGGTCTGGGCCTACGCCTCGTTCTCGCAGTACATGCTGATCTGGGCCGGCAACTTGCCCGAGGAGGTCGCGTACTACCGCAAGCGGGGCGACCACGGCTGGGAGTACCTGGCGTACTTCCTCATGGCCTTCCACTGGCTCGTGCCGTTCGTCGCGCTGCTGTTCCGCGAGGTGAAGACCAACACCAAGCTGATGCGGGGCATGTGCGTGCTGCTGTTCACCGTCTGCGTCGCCGACGTGATCTGGTGGGTGCTGCCGTGCGTGCCGCGCGAGGCGGGCACCTTGCACGTGCCGATGGCGGTCGCGGCGGTCGTCGGCGTCGGCGGCGTCTGGGGTTACTTCTTCGCCCGCGAACTCGGGTCGCGCCCCGCCCTCCCGGCCAACGCCGAGGGCCAGTTCGTCGCGACCTGGGGTCACCACCACTAACACCCGCCTCGCCGGGCCGCGCGACGGTGCGTGGCCCGGCTTCGGCGACTTGATACCCCGAGGAGAGGACCGATGGACGCCCTGAATCCGAGTGACCCGCCCCGGCCGCCTGACGAGTCTGGGACTCCGGCCGCTCCGTTCAAGGACAACGCGCTGAATGTCGTGTTCGCGTCGATGTCCGGCATGGGCGCGGACGAGCACGGCACCCTCCCGCCCGGTGCCGCCGCCAAGAGCGTGCAGGCGGGCCACGAGCCGGACCGCTTCAACGCGCGGGCCATCCTGTACGTCCCGCTATTGGTAGTGCTGACGGCGCTGTTCGCCTTCGGGACGATCACGACGCTGTTCCTGACGATGGTCCGCAAGGCCGAGCCGAACGCCAACACCGACCCGCAGGCGGCGGCGATCACGTCGCTGCCGATCAACGAGCGGTTCGCCCGGATCAGCTCGACCGACCCGGCCGCCGCGATCGCGCAACCCCGCCTGGAGTACATGAAGCAGGTCGACCCGAGTGACCCGTCGCACTACCGCTCGAAGCGGCCGATCGAGTACCGCGGCGCGACCTACGAGATCTACCCCGAGGACCTGCGGCCGGACCGCTTCATCGACCCGACGCAGCACCGCAAGATCCTCATCGAGACCGGCTACGCCGACAAGGCCAAGCAGGTCGCCTACATCCCGATCGCCGACGCCATGAAGATGGTCGTCGACGGCCACCGCCTGCCGACCCGCAAGGACGGCAAGAACGAGTCGGACAAGGGGATGCTGGCCAACACGACGCCGAGCGACCTGCGGGCGAAGCTGTCGAACTCGGGCCGCGGTGGTCCGTCGATGCCGGCTGCGGTTAAGGTGGAAGAGAAGCCGGCCGCCCACGGGCCTGCCGGGCACTAAATCGACTGCGGGAGGCGTGTCATGAGAGTTGCCGTGCTAATGCTAGGGGCCGTCGCCGCGCTGCTGACCGCGGCCGCACCTGCCCCCGCGCAGCGCTATGGCAAGATGCCCATCCCCGGCGACAACGGACCCAAGGAGCCGGAGGGTGTCAAGTTCGAGCAGAAGCTCGGCGAGTCCGTGCCGACTGACCTCGAGTTCTACGACCACAACAACAAGCCGATCACGCTCGCCGACGGCATCGGCGGTAAGCCGACGATTCTGGTGCTGGCGTACTACCGCTGTCCGAAACTCTGCAATCAGGTGCTCACCGGGGTTCTCGATTCGCTTAAGGACTTGCGGGCCAAAGACGCCAGCTTCACCGCCGGCGACGCCTTCAATGTCGTCGTGGTGAGCATCGACCCGCGTGAGTCGGCGTTCGGTTTGGCTCGCCCGAAGAGGACCGAGTTCCTCAAGGACTACCTCGGCACGACCGACATCCCCGACGGGCCGGGCTGGCTGTTCCTGACCGCCAACCACGGCCAGGGCACCGATGTCAAGGCGGCCGACCGCAAGGTCCACACCTTGGCGACCGCGATGGGCTTCCAGTACAACCTGAAGGCCCGCAACAAGAGCTTCGCCTTCGACGCCGAGCGTGGCGAGTGGGTCGGCAAACTTGACCAACGCGTACTCGAAATGCTGCCCAAAGATTACGACTACGACCACAAGAGTGGCATCGCGATCGTGACGCCCGACGGCAAGATTTCGCGCTACCTCATGGGCATCAACTACTCCGCGCGGGACATCCGCCTGGGGCTGGTCGAGGCGTCCGGGGGCAAGATCGGGACGACCTCTGACGCCGTGTCGCTCTATTGCTCCGTGTACGACGACGTGAAGGGCCACTACAAGCCGACGTTGAAGTGGACGGCGATCATCGCCGTGCCCGTGATGCTCGGCATGTTCACCCTGGCCCTGATGGCCGTGCGGCAGAGTCGCCGCGAGAGACCGATTATCGTGACCGCCCAGGGCATCGTGCCGGGCACGCCGAATATTGCCGCCGACGAGGGACGCTAAATGTTCGCCGCCATTCCGATGACCGCCACGCTGCCGGAGCAAGCCTCCGAGTTCGCCTACGGCTACGACCTGTTCTTCTGGTACATCACCGCGGTCGTCGCAGTCGGGGGCGGCGTCGTCTTCTTGATGCTCGCCAGCTTCTCGTACCTGTACGCCCGCAAGACCCCGACTGACAAGACGCCGCGCATCCTCGGCTCGACCAAGATCGAGGTGATCTGGACCGTGATCCCGTTCCTGTTCTTCATGTCGTTCTTCGTGATCGGCGTGAGGCTCTACAACGAGCAGGTCAAGATCCCGGTGGACGCGCCCGAGTACTTCGTGGTGGGCAAGCAGTGGATGTGGAAGATGCAGCACCCCGACGGCATGCGCGAGATTAACGAGCTGCACCTGCCGATCTGTGACGAGCGCGACGCCAACGGCAACCTGACTGAGCCGGGCGTGAAGATGACGGGCACTTCCGAAGACGTGCTGCACGACTTCGGCATCCCGGCCTTCCGGTCGAAGTTCGACGTGGTCCCCGGCCGCTACATCTCCGTCGGCTACAAGCCGACGAAGGTCGGCACCTACCACATTTTCTGTGACCAGTATTGTGGCCAGGGACACTCGCAGATGGTCGGCAAGGTTCACGTCTTGTCGAAGGCCGACTACGAGTCCTGGAAGCAGGGCATCTACCGCCTGCCGGGCAAGAACCCGGTCGATGGCTCGCCGTCGTGGGAGGGCCGCAAGGCGTTCCTGAAGCTCCAGTGCAACTCGTGCCACAACAACGAGTCGAATGCCCGCGCCCCGCAACTCGCCGGCATGTACGGCGAGTACCGGCCGCTCGAAGACGGCACGATGCAGAAGTTCGACGACGAGTACATCCGCCGGTCGATCCGCAACCCGATGGCCCAGGTCGCCGCCGGGTGGAAAACGATCATGCCGGCCTTCGGCACTTCGCAAGTCGATGAGATCGAGTTGCGGAACCTGACGGCCTACATCAAGAGTTTGCGGAAGGGCGAACGCCTGCCCGACCGCACGGAGATGGCCCCGGCCCCGGTCGGTGCCCCGGTGCAGGCTTCCGAAGGCAACAAGTAACGGCCGAGTTGACATTCCCCCCGCCGCGGTCTCACCGGGCGGGTTGCCATCAGTCATCGAGGAGTCCCGACCCCATGTCCACGAAAGTGCCTTACCTGCACTACACGCCGCAGTCGATCCCGGTGCCGGAACTGCCGCCGGAGCAGGAGAAGAAGCGGAAACACTACCTCAACCACGACTACGGTATTCTGTCGTGGCTCTTGACGGTGGACCACAAACGCATCGGCATGATGTACCTGGTCACCGCCAGCGTGTTCTTCCTGTTCGGCGGCCTCGCCGTTATGTTGGTGCGGCTCAACCTGATCTCCCCGACCGGGGCGATCCTGGAGTTGGACCAGTATAACAAGGCGTTCACCGCCCACGGCACCATCATGCTGTTCCTCTTCCTCATTCCTGTGATCCCAGGGGTGTTGGGGAACTTCTTGGTGCCGCTGATGATCGGTGCCAAGGACATGGCGTTCCCCAAGTTGAACCTGTTGAGCTACTACGTCTGGGTGTTCGGCTCGCTGTTCTTCGTCTGGCAACTCACCGTGGGCGGCCTCGACACCGGCTGGACGCTGTACCCGCCGTACTCGTCGAAGTACTCGCACACCAACGTGCTGTACGCCGGCCTCGGTATCTTCATTACGGGCTTCTCGTCCATCTTGACCGCGATGAACATCATCGCCACGGTCCACAAGATGCGCTGCCCCGGCATGACCTGGAGCCGCCTGCCTCTGTTCATCTGGGCGATGTACGCCACCAGCCTGATTCAGTTGCTCGGCACCCCGGTGCTCGCGGTGACGATCATC
>JANXTD010000175.1 GCA_025352585.1 Fimbriiglobus sp. | reverse complement strand
CATGTGTCGGGTCAGGGCGTGTCGGAGCAGCATCAACTCCACCGCGTCGCGGTCGGGGTCGGTCGCCCCGCACAGCGCGGACTTCGGCTCGCCGTAGCGGGACGGGTCGACATCGACGCCGCCAGTCAAGAAAACGCCGTCGAGCTTGTCGAAGATGGCGTGAAGGGTGTCGGGGTCTTGCGGGATCAGCGGGATCAGCCACGGCAAAGCCCCGGCCGTGCGCAGGGCCTCGACGTAGCGGTGCCCCATGATCCAGCAGTTGGGCCGCTGGCCCGCGACTCCCGGCAACGTTTGGGTCGCAACCCCGATGACGGGTCGGCGCATGGCAAGTCTCCGCGTCGGGGGACGAATGGTCCTTAAGTCCGCAAGGGAGAATTGCAGTGAACGAATCTTAAGGCCGGCCGCGGTCGGGTTCCAGAGAAATCCCGCAGCGTAGTCCGAAGATACCTTCGACACAAACCCGATATCGGCTGTAGCTCCGAAGCCGCCGGTGGTCTTGAAGCGTCGCGACGGGGCCGGGCGACCGGTCAATCCGCTACCGTTTCGAGCGGCGGCATCACGGCGGCGAAGTCACGCTGGATGCGCGCGACGTAACTCGTCAGCAACTCTTCGACTCGCTGCGCAGTCTCGGCGGCGACGACGAATCCGATGTGGTTCGACAGGTCGAGCCGGCTGACGATCTCGGGGTCAGTGAACGCGGACGTGTCGGGGCGTTCGGTGTTCGCCAGCGAGATGACCACGCCGCCGTAACCCTGCTTCAACACCGGGAGTTTGTAGCCGCCGGCGACGCGGCAGACTTCGAGCCGCGCCCACTCGGACCATAGGTTGACGCCGGTCGCCGCCTCGACCATCGTGGCGGTCTCGGCCCCGCCGACGCGGCAACTCGTCTCGATGAAGTAGAACTCGCCGTCGGCGTGGGACTTCATGAACTCGGTGTGCGACGCCCCGCAGCCCAGCCCGAAGCCGGTCAAGACCGCCTCGTTGGCCGCCCGCAACTTGGCCAAGTCCGGCGAGTTGCGGGCGAGCGTCCGGGTGGCGTAGACCCCGCCGCCCTGGTACACGTCGAGCAGCGGCCGCCAGTAGGCGTTGACCTCGGCGAACAGCACGCGGCCGTTATCGACCAGCGAATCGACGTGGTACAGGTCGCCCGGCACCATCTGCTCGACCAGGTGAGACGACTGCGCGTCGCCCAAGCCGTGGACCCGGTGCCAGACCTCGTCGGGGGTGTGACACTTGACGATGCCGGCGGCCGAGGCGTCGCCGCGCGGCTTGACGAGCCACGGGCCGGGGGTGCGCGCTAGGAAGGCGGTCACGTCGGCGTGGTGGTGCAGGGCGCTGAAGTCGGGGATGCGCACGCTCAGCGCGCGGGCCATCGTCCGCATGGCGAGCTTGTCGCGGAAGAGCCGCGCGGCACTCTCGCCGTGGCCGATGACGCCGAAGTGCTCGCGCAGGTCGGCGGCGACCTCCACGTCGAAGTCGTCGAGGCCGACGATGCGGTCGATGCGCCGCGTGCGCATCAGGTACGCCACGGCGTGCGACAGGTTCAGGCGGTTGTCGAAACTCGGCACCGCGAACACTTCGTCGATTTCGCCCCGCGGCCACGGCGCGCCGAGTAACTTTTCCACGGTGAGCAGGTAGACGGTGCAGCCTTCCTGCTTGCAGCGCTGCAAGAAGCGGTCGCCCTTGTAGTAGCTCGCCAAGCACAAGAACGTGAGTGGGGTCATGCTGGCACGGCGCGGTTACAGGGGTGAAACACTCACTCTACGGAAGAGTACCGCCCCCTGCCCGCGAACGACCTCGACCCAGCGCGGCGACTTCGACAGGTACGTGTCGAACGGCGACGGCACCAGTTCGACGCCGACCAGCGCGTGCGTGCAGGCGTAGCGGTCGCAATACTCCTCGATGCGCTCGGGCTGAGTCAAAGCCACTTCGACATAATCGCGGAGCCAGGCGTCGCCGTACAACTCGAAGCGGTCGTCCATGAAGATGGGGTGCCGTCGGTGGTAGTAGATCATGTAGCCGCCGAGGTTGCAGTCGTTGAACACCCGCGGCGTCCCCGGCGCACTGTCCAACTCCGCGTCGATCGCCGCCGAAATGTCGCGCGGCACGAAGTCGAGCGACAGCGTCGCCCAGCCGCGGCCGACGACCGGCACCGGAACGCCGGCGACTTGCAGGGCGAGCGCGAGAGACACCAACACGGCCGGCAGGGCGAAGGCCGTGGGCCGCAGTGGGGCGGCGGTGCCGTAAGCGAGGCTATCGCCGTACTTCTTGAGCAAGTCGTGCCAGCGGGTGTGCGGCCAGAAGTCGGCGAGGACGACGCAGGCGGTGACGACGAAAAGCGGGCCTTGGCGGATGCTCTTGACCGTCAGCAGCATCCAGACCAGCGGCACGAGCCACGTTACCCGGAAATCGCGACGCAACTTCGGCAACGTCCCGGCAAGCAGGATGAGGTACAGGATCGCGAACACGGCCAACATTTGGTCGGCCGGCTGGTCGAGGTTCAACGGCTTGTGTTCGTTCACGACCTCCGCCATGAACTTCGAGCCGACGATGCGCCGCCAGGTGTTGATCATCTCCATGCCGAACGGATTGTCGAACGGCGTCAAGGCGGACGAGCACAACACGCCGAGGACGCCGAAGCCACCGCGAATGGTGGTGATCGGCCCGGCGCGGCCGACGAGGTAGCTGCCGGCCCACCCGGCCGCGGCGATGCCGAAGGTCATGACGCCGCCCAACACGCCGCCGTGGACGTTGGTCCAGACGATGAACAGCGGGATCAGCAGCGCCAGCCGGCCGAGCGACGCCTTGCCGCGGTCGAAATCGACGAGGACCGCCATCGTCACGGCCAGGAACGCAATCGTGGCGATGTGCGGCCGGATGTAGAAGTGGAACGAGGCGACGAACAGCGCCCCGCACGTCAACACCGCGGCGAGCGACCAGTGCAAACCGGCGCGGCGCAGGCGGGCGAACAGCCAGGTGAACAGGGCCGCGATACCGGTCGAGAAGGCCAGCAACAGCGCGTCGAAGCCGCCCACGCGGTGCAAGAGCGCCATGACGACTTCGCCGCCCCACTGCTGGGGAATCCAGGTCCGGCCGGGGTGCGTGTAGGTGAACAGGTCGGTCGTCATGAAGCCGTCGCGCAGGATCGTCTCGCCGACGACGGTGTGCCACAGCGTGCCGGGGTCGGAGAAGGCGCGTTCGCGGAACTGCACCTGGATCGTCAGCCAAACGACGACGAAGAATAGCGTCTCGGGGGTGAGGAAGCGGCCACAACAGTTTCGCAACACGGTGAGGCCCCGCCGGAGAATCGTTCCCACGGCGACAGCCTAGAACAGGTTCGCCCGTCACGGCTGGCAGGCGTGATAAAGCAGGTCACGCACCGCCGTCATCGGCAGCACCGCCGGCGTCGGCCGCTCGCCGTGGCCCATCACCAGCGGTTTGTCGAGGGGGTCGGCCGCGCGGAGGCCGTGGCTGCCGCGGACGAGGCCGGCGTCGAGGGGGATCACGTCGAAGATAGTGCGGAAGCCGAGCTTCTTTTGCAGCAACCGGGTCGCCGCGCGGAACTTCGGCACGCGGAACTTGGGGTCGAAGAACAGTTCGCACGGGTCGTACCCCGGCTTGTGGTGGATCGCCACCGCGCGGGCGTAGTCCGGGGCCAGCGCGTCGTCGTTCCAGAAGGGGTAGGCGAACCAGGCCGTCGGCGTCGAGAAGGCGACGAGTTCCCCCGAACGAGGGTGGTCGAGTTCGCCCCGCTCCGCGCCAGCCAACACCGTCGCCACGCCGGGGGTTTGCGACAGCAGTTCCCGTACTCGCGGCAAGTCGGCGGGGCGATCGACGTAAACGTGCGCGAGTTGGTGATCGACGACGGCGAAGGCGCGGCTGGCGAAGGTGTCGAGTTGCTCGCCGAACGGCCCGCCGCGGACTTCGAGCAGCCCAGCGGCCCGCAGCACGCGGTTCAGGTACACCGGCGTGGTCACGTCGCAGTGGCCGTACTCGCTGACGACCCACACTTGCGCCCCGGCCGCCTTCGCCGCGTCCAACAGCGGGGCGCAAGCGTCGTCGAGTTCGCGGACGTGCTTCGCCAGGTCGCAACCGGCCGGCCCGCGGCGTTGCGGCTCATAGTCGAGGTGCGGCAAGTAGACCAGCGTCAAGTCGGGCCGATCGGCGATCACGACTTCGGCGGCACAGCGGGCGATCCACTGCGTGCAGGGCAGCCCCGCCATCGGCCCCCAGAAGGTCGAGAACGGGAACCGGCCCAGCTTCGCCTCGAGCGCCTCGGCGCGGCCGGGCGGGGTGCCGGTGACGCCGAAGACCTTGTTGCCGTCCACGCCGTTCCACGGCTTCGGCGTGACGCTGACTTCGACGGCCGCCCCCTGGTTGAACCACCAGAACAGCTTCGCGCACTTGAACGCCCGGCCCTGCTCCTTCGCCTCGCGGGCCAGAGTCGCGTAGACCGGCTCCGCGTCGAGCAGGCGGTTCGACTGCTGCCAGAAGCGCACCTCGCGCGTGTCGCGGAACAGCCAGCCGTTGGCGACGACGCCGTGGCCACTGGCCGGGACGCCCGTCAGCATCGTCGCCTGGGCCGTGCAGGTGACGGCCGGTAACGCCTCGTCGAGCGGCACCACCCACGGCGCGGCGGCCCGCAACCGGGGGGCGTGTCCGAGCAGCCGCGACGTGAGGCCGACCGCGTTGATCACGACAACTGGGGGCATCACTTCGCCTCGGCGAGTCGGTACGAAAAAGCCCCGAGCAAGTCGCCCCGCCGGCCGCCGTGGCACTCGACGCACACGGCCATGTTGCGAATCGCCCCCAGCAGCCTCACCTTCGACCCGACCGCGTTGGCGACGAGGTCTTCCCCCGCGATCAGCTTCACGAGCGCGGCCGCCTCGAAGCCGTCGGCCGGCCGGGTGGCCGTCGTTTCGAGTTCGACCATCCGCGGCAGGAACTCGCTGACGTAGACCGCCGGCTCCGGGTTCCGCACCAGCCCCACGAGTTCGAGCCGTTCGAGTCTGTATGGCGGGTTCGATTGCGGCAGGTGCCCGAAGGCGTGCGGCGCGAAGCCCGCGACCTCACGGCGGCTCTTCAGGTAGCCGAAGCCCCGGAAGTTGACGAAGCTGCCGATACTGGTGGCGTGGAAGCCGAACAACTCCTGCACCTTGGCGTCCGGCAGCGCGTCGCCGCTGGAATCAATCTCGCCGCGAAGGCCGCCGGGCTGCGGGACCGGCACGGCGAGTGTTGAAGCGCTGCTGATGTGACTGCGCATCCGCATCTGGCCGACGCCTGGCAGAATCGAGAACGTCTTGACGTGGCCTTTGTGAAGTTCGGCGAAATCCTTCGAGTAGTCGTACAACTCCCGGTTACCTTGCAAGTAGTTTTCAGTATCCGCGACTCGACCCGAGTTGTCGCCCGCG